>CAJCII010000107.1 GCA_903970335.1 Bacteroidota bacterium
CTGGACTGCGTGTCCGCGCCGCACGACATGAACGCCTACCTGGGGCTGCTGCGGCTGGATGGAACGCTCTGCATGGTGGGTCTGCCGGAGGAGCCGCTTTCGGTAAGTCCGTTTACCACTCTGACCAACCGGCGCAGTCTGGCGGGATCGATGATTGGCGGCATGCAAGAGACGCAAGAGATGCTCGATTACTGCGCGGAGCACGATATCGTGTCGGATATCGAGCTGATCGGTGTGGACAAGCTGGATGAGGCTTACGCGCGCGTGGTGAAGAGCGACGTGAAATACCGCTTCGTCATCGACATGAAGTCGTTGGTTTGAACCAAAGACTTGCTCAAAGCACCTTCGCTTCGTAGATTATCGCCGATGGCGATCACCCTGGATGCAATCGTGGAAGAAGCGGCCCAGTTGCCGGATGATGTCGTGGCCGAATTGGTCGAGCGCATTCTGGTAGGTCGCCACGGTGGCATCGACTCCGGCGTTGAAGCCGACTGGAAGGCGGAAACCCGTCGCCGAATAGCCGAAATCACCAGTGGCCAGGTTGAAGGCATTCCCTTGGAAGAGTCGCTCGCTCGGGCCGCTCGCGCTCTTGGCCGGTGGGGGTCGTCCCTTCATCCTGCGGCCGACGCCGAACTCACCGAGGCGGTGGCCTATTATGCCACCATCGACCCGGTGCTCGGCGATCGCTTTTATCTCGAAATGGAACTCTTGATCCGTGAGATCTCCGCTCATCCCCGTACCTTTCGCCAGTTCAATCCTCCGGCCCGACGTCACTTCAGCACGTGGTTTCCCTACGGGATCGTTTACTTAGAGCAGGATGATCGGCTCTGAATCGTGGCCGTGATGCACATGAAACGTCGACCGGGATATTGGAAAGCACGATTGGAGTAACCTTCGTAAAGATGCTGGCAATCTCTTTTCTTCGATCCAGCAAATCAACGAGGCCTACGAGCGCATGCTCAAGAGCGAAGTGAAATACCGCTTCGTCATCGACATGAAATCATTGGCTTGAACTCACGCCAATAAAAGAATTCCGCCCTGCTTCCGAAAAGTAGAGTAGGGTGTAGATGAGTCTGCCTCCCGACCGGGACACACTCAAGATCAGGCGGACCGAGCTTAAGTCCGCCCAGGCCAGCCGCATTTGGTAAGCGCCGAAGGCCCCCCATCTATGAACCTGGTAAGTGAAATCAAAAAAATCGCTTTTTTGGGCGACTATCTTCCTCGCCAATGCGGCATTGCCACGTTTACGCATGACTTGCGCAAGGCCATGGCCGAACGCTACCCACAAACCGAAAGCTTTGTCGCCCCGGTCAACGACTTGGTCGAGGGCTATGCCTACCCCCCCGAGGTGCGGTTCGAGTTCGGCGAAAACGACCTCGATTCCTATCGCCGCACCGCCGATTACCTGAATTTCAGCAATGCCGATGTGGTTTGTCTTCAACACGAATACGGGATTTATGGCGGCCCCGCCGGTAGCTTCATCCTCGCTCTCCTGCGCGACCTCCGCATCCCCGTAGTCACGACTCTCCACACCATCCTGCAAAATCCGGGGGCGGATCAGCGCCGGGTGCTGCAGGAGTTGGCCTTGCTCTCGGCCCGACTGGTGGTGATGAGCGAACGGGGATCCCACATGTTGCAAGAAAGCTACGGGGTGCCCGCGGAAAAGATCGATCACATCCCTCACGGCATCCTCGACATGCCGTTCGTCGATTCGAATTTTTACAAGGACCAGTTCGGGGTCGAAGGTAAACATGTCCTCCTCACCTTCGGCCTTCTCTCTCCGAATAAGGGGATTGAGAATGTCCTTCGCGCCTTGCCCGAAGTCGTCAAAAAATTTCCCGATCTGGTCTACCTCATCCTGGGGGCAACGCACCCCAACCTCGTGCGTGACCAGGGCGAGGCTTATCGCATGACTCTGGAGCGTCTCGCCAAGGACCTGGGCATCAAGCGAAACGTCAGCTTTTACAACCGTTTTGTGGACCAGGAAGAATTGAAGGTCTTTCTCGGTGTGGCCGATATCTATATCACGCCTTACCAGAACGCCGCGCAGACGACTTCCGGTACCCTCGCCTATGCCTTTGGCAGCGGGAAGGCCGTCATTTCCACCCCCTACTGGCACGCCGAAGAGCTGCTGGGCGATGGGCGGGGCATCCTCGTTCCCTTTGGCGACTCCAACGCCATGACCGAGGCCATCGTCGGCTTGCTGGCCGACGATAACCGGCGTCATGCCATGCGCAAGCGCGCCTACCTCCTGGGCCGCGAAATGGTCTGGAGCAAGACGGCGGAGCACTACATGGCCTCCTTCGAAAGCGCCCGACGCAACCCGACCAGCCAGTCGATTCGTCGCCTCGGTGTCAGGACCCTGGACGAGGAGCGCCTGGAACTCCCCGATTTGCGCCTCGACCACTTGAGACGAATGTCCGATTCCACGGGCATTTACCAACACGCCATCTACTCGCTGCCCGATTTTCACCATGGTTATTGCATCGACGACAATGCCCGGGCCTTGATCATTACGGTCTTGCTCGAGGAACTGGAATTGGAGGGGCGCGAACTTCACCGTCTGGCGGAAACCTATGCCAGCTTTATGCAGTACGCCTTTAATCCGGATTCGAAACGCTTTCGGAATTTCATGAGCTACGACCGGCGTTGGCTGGAAACGGCAGGCTCGGAAGACAGCCAGGGGCGCACCCTCTGGGCGCTCGGCACCTGCGCCGGGCGTTCCAAGCACCGCCATCTTCAGACCTGGGCGGCGCAAATGTTCGAGCGGTCTCTCCCGTCGGTCCTCGACGCGAAATCTCCCCGCACCTGGGCCTATTCGCTCCTCGGGATCTACGAATATTTCCGACGCTTGAGCGGCGACCGCCTGGCCACCCAGGCCCGGGATACTTTTACCGAACGGTTAATCGACATTTTCGAACGGACGGCGACCGAGGAATGGCCCTGGTTCGAGGAAAACCTTACCTACGCCAACGCCCTCTTGTCCCACGTGCTGATTTTAAGCGGACGCTGGGCGGACAATCCACGGGCCTTTGAGATCGGCTTGCGTTCGCTCCGGTGGCTCGTTTCCGTGCAAAAAGCGCCCCAGGGCCATTTCCGCCCCATTGGCTCGGAGGGATTTTACACGCGCGGCAGAAAACGGGCCGATTTCGATCAACAGCCGATCGAGGCCCACAGCACAATCTCGGCCTGTCTCGAGGCCTACCGGTCGACCAACGATACCGCCTGGCACGAGGAAGCCCGCATCGCCTTCGAGTGGTTTCTCGGACGCAACGACCTCGGCCTCTCCCTCTACGATTCGAAGACCGGCGGCTGTTGCGACGGCCTGCATATGGATCGCGTCAACCAAAACCAAGGTGCCGAATCGACCCTGGCCTACCTGATTGCCCTCAGTGAAATGGAATTGCTCGAACACGACCTGAAGGCCTTCCAGAAACCAACCGACCACGAAACCGAAGCCCTCAAAGCTCACAGCCTGCTCAAGGCCTGAGAGAAAGACCACCCTTGCCGAATGTCACCCGTACCGGAATTGTCCTCAAACCCGACGCCTCTCGCGTCCTCTTTCGCCCTTTCGCCCCCCCTGGCGACGAACGTCCCCTGCGTGTTCTCGCCCGTGTTTTGGCGTTACCGGAAAAGGAAGTGGTCGAAATGCTCGCGCAGGTCCTGGCCGAATTTAAGACGCGTCACCAGAGACTGCACGATTACTTTCTCGTCCGCTACGAATTCGTCCGCCGCCTGATACCCACGGATCTGCCTCTCTCCCCCGAACGCAAGCTCCTCATCGGCGCCTACTTCACCCACGAATACTCGCTCGAGGCCGCCGCGCTCTTTAACCCCTCCATCGTGCCGCACCCGGACCAGACCGGGCTGCCCGACGGAACCCTCCGCTTCGTGCTTAGCCTCCGCGCCACGGGCGAGGGTCATATTTCTTCCATCACGTTTCGCACCGGAACGATCGATGGCCAGGGTAAAATTCAGGTCGATACCCCCTCGCGTTTTGTGACTACGCCGGATCACATCCCCCCCATCTCCTACAACAAAGCGATCTTCTCCCATCAGCTTCAGGAACTCGGTGTGGTCGATAACATCGCCGAAACGATTCTGAAAACTCTCCACGACAGCTTCACCGTGGATGAACTCGCCCAGGAAATCCTCTATCTGCGCCGCTACGCGCAACATCGCAACACCGAATTCGACCGGACCGCCAGCCGCCTTCTCAATCTGGCCAAGTCCAATTACGAAGTGGTCTATTCGCCGGAGCAGCCTCTGACGGAACGGGTCATTTTCCCGAACGCCCCGAACGAATCGAATGGCATCGAGGATGCGCGCTTCGTCCGGTTCGTGGAGGAGGATGGCGTCGTCACCTATGTCGCCACCTACACCGCTTACGACGGACGCGTCACCATTCCCCAGCTTCTGGAAACCCGCGACTTTCTCCGTTTTCGCATCTGCACTCTCAACGGACCCGAAGTGCAGAACAAAGGCATGGCCCTCTTCCCGCGCCGGATCCGGGGCCAGTATGTCATGCTTTCCCGCCAGGACGCCGAAAATCTCTACCTCATGTACTCGGACGATCTCCACTTCTGGCACACCAAGGTACCGCTCCTCAAACCGACCTATAGCTGGGAATTTCTCCAGATCGGCAACTGCGGTTCTCCGATCGAAACCGAAGCCGGTTGGCTGGTTATCAGCCACGGCGTCGGCCCCATGCGCAAATATTCCATCGGGGCCTTCCTGCTCGACTTGAAAGATCCCTCGCGGGTGATCGGTCGCCTGACTCGCCCGCTGCTCAGCCCGGACGAATTGGAGCGGGAAGGTTATGTTCCCAACGTGGTTTATAGTTGCGGCTCGCTGGTCCACGCGGGACTCCTGATTCTCCCCTACGCCATGTCCGATTCGGCCAGTTCCTTCGCCACCGTCCCGTTGGCCGATTTGCTGAAAGCGATGGAACCGGTTTCTTCCCGTCCATCGTAAAGTCAACTTCCCGATTCTTTACTTCTTCTGCCGGAAGCACCAGGCGACCGAGTACGTCGTCAGCGTGCCGAACATCACCCGCCACGGGAACTCGATTTGGACGAGCCAGTCCGGTGGGTGGACATAGCCTTGGGCAAAAGTCAGCAGGCCGTGCTGAGCGAGATAGATGATGCCCCCACCGATGTTGTAACTCTCCCCCCGGACAGCGTTGATCAAGTCCCACGGCAGACCGCTCCAGAGACCGACGGCAAGAAATCCGGCGAGCATGGCGATGAGGTTGCCGCGCTCCGTGCCGCGGTCTTTCGTGGTCAGGCCGAGCAGGAAAATGCCGAGGAGCGAGCCGTAGGTGTAGCCGAAAATGCCGAGGACAATGGGGATGATGCGGGCATGGGGCGAATAGACCACCACGGCGGCGGTGATCGTTCCCACCGTGGCGAGGAGCAGGGCGAAGACGACCGTGCTCCAGCGCACCGCATTGACGATGCGATGCTGGCTCGCGTCGCGTCCAATGTAGGGAATCCAGAAGTCTTCCGTGAAGCTGGTGGCCAAGGCGTTCAATGCGGTACTGAGCGACCCCATCGCCGTGGCCAGCACGCCGGCGATCAGGAGGCCGCGCGCACCAGGCGGCAGGGAGTGGAGAATGTAGTAGGAAAAAATCTCGGGATTCTTCGTGGGCAGAAACGGATCGGGATGGAGCTGGTAGAAGACGAAGATCAGGATACCAATGAAGGCGAAGGCCATGTTGACCGGGATGTCGATCAGGCCGGAGAGGATGAGCGCGAGACGGCTTTTATGCCGGTCCTTCGCCGTCAACATCCGCTGGACCATGTCCTGGTCGGTGCCATGCGTCGCCATCGTGGTAAAAACGGAGCCGAGGAGAGCCGCCCAGATGGTGTACTCGCTGCCGAGAATACCGGAGATATTGTCGAGGATGCCTTTACTGTGGTCGATGCCGTCGGCGAAAAAGATCAAGTCGTCGGGCTGGTTCAGGATTTTTCCCGAACCCATCCAGCCCGTCCAGCCGCCGACGCCGAACCAAAGCGTCGCCAGCGCGTAGAGCAACGAACCACCCATCACCGTCGCTTGAATCAGATCGGTCCAGACCACCGCACGAATGCCACCAGCCGCAGTGTAGACCGTGGTCAGGGCGGTCACGAGCAGGACGGCGCCGCCGTAAATCCAGACTTTCTCTTCATTCGAAGCGGCGGAGCCGTGGACCATCTCGTAACCGAGCACGACGATGACTGCGGCGACATAGAGGCGCGTCCCGCTGGCCAGCAAGCGCGTGACAAGGAACACTGCGCACGCGGCGTTGCGCGTGGCGACCCCGAAGCGGACCTGAAGGAATTTGTAGATCGAGACGACATTGTTGTCGTAGAAGGGCCGGATGAAGAGATAGGCGACGATGATGCGGGCGATGACCGTGCCGATGGCCAGTTGCACATAGGTAAAGTTCCTCAAATGGTAACCCTCGCCCGGCGTTCCGAGGAAGGTGGCGGCGCTGAGTTCCGCCGCGATAATGGAGGCGAGCACGGCCCACCAGGGCATCTGGCGGCTGCCGACGCTGAATTCGCGCATGTTGTCCCCATGCCCGCGCGACGAATAAAGCCCGATGCCCACAACAAGCGCGAAATAAGCGAGGATGGCCAGCGCGTCCCAGAAATACATGGATTAGGTTAATAAACGGTAATGCGTCCGACGCAAAAGGAAATCCAGTATTTTCGATCTCTTCTAGTATAGTCCCTCGATGCAGCGAGCTGGACATATGCCATTCGACGAGAGGGAGCAAACCACGATGACGTGGTTGACGATCTTCATTCTCCTCTCGCTGCTGGCCCATGCGATCGTCTTCATGGTCATCCTCCTGCTCAGCCGGGTGATTCCGGCCCCGAAACTGGACCAACCGCCTCCACCGTCGCCCGAAGTGACGCTCTCGCTGCAACCGGCACCGGTCGCCTCTCCGCCGCCAAAGAAAATCTTCATGCCCACCCCGGAGCAACCGAACGCCCCGCACCGGGAGACGCAAGTCGTGTCGGATCACGATACGCAACTCGCCTCGCACAGCAAAGCGGACCGCGCCCCCGACACGATCATGCCGGACGTGACCAGCGAGCAGAAGCATCCGGATCAACTCACGAACTCCCCAAACAATCCGACCAATCAAAAAACTCAGGCCACGCCCACCCCACCGAGTCCCGACCAGGACCAGCCGAAACCGCCCCAACCGACTCCGACCCCGCCCAATCCGGCCCCACCGCAACCGGTCAAGACCCAGCCGCCGGAGCCAAAGCCCTCCCCACCGTCGCCGCCCCAAGTGACCCAGAACAAGGTCGATCCCGACACGGGACTGCCCGTGCTACCGCCGATCAACGCGCCGACCCTGGCACCGCAGACGACCCGACCGAAGACCGTGGCGGCACCGAAAATTCTTCCATCCGTCGCCGCTGACCTCGAAGGACGCGCCGGGATGTCGGGCGAGCCGACGGCAGCGGCCATGGCCACCGAGTTAGGCAAGTACAAGGCTGAGGTCTATCGCCGGGTCGGTTCGCGCTGGTATGATAAAGTCGATAAGCAACTCCAGATCCTGCCCGTGGGGATGGTCAAAATTCAATATACCATTTATTCCGACGGCACCGTACAGACCAAGTTACTGGAAGGCGGCAACCTGCAACTCCTTTACGCCGTGAGCCAGAATTCCATTACGGAGTCGGCTCCTTTTCCACCCTTCACCGATGCGATGATCAAGGAGGTGGGGGACAGTTATACGGACTATTTTACCTTTAGCGTTTACACGCCGTAGTGTTTGATCGAACCGAACCTAAACCACCACCAGCGTCTCTTCCACCCGGGCAACGCGACGGCCATTGGCGAAAATCTCGACCAAACCCAGGCAGATATTTCTGCGCCGTCTGATTTTCCCGACAAAAGTCAAAACTTCGTCCATCGGACGAACCGGGGCCTCGAACGAGGCCCCGACCCGGGCCAGGCGCGGCTTGCCCTCCAGCCGGTAATGCCAGGCCCAGATCGCGATGGCCTGTCCCGCCGCTTCGATCATCAAGCAGGCCGGGAAAATCGGGTCCTTCGGGAAATGAAGAGGAAAGACCCAGTGCAAAGACAAGTCCATCTCGCACCGGACCGAGTCTCCGGTAAGCTCAATCACGCGATCGATCTGGAGCATTTGCTCCACCGGCAAGTAGACTTGGGCGAGAGACGAGCGGTCATAAACGAGTTCAGTCACGAGATTTAAAGTTCAACGGCAGTCCCAATCCTTATACGCACAAGAGATGCGTACGGTTGCACTCGACAAAACGTCCGATTCGACGGCTAAATCATCCGGTATGTCGAACAACGAATCACTGGCCGCGAGGGCCGAACGGGCGGCCCAGATTGTGAAGCAGCCGGAACTCTACAAAGTCTGCGAAGGCTGCGAGTCCATCGTGGTGCAGGAGGCGGTGACATGCCCGAACTGCCATGGCTACCGGTTCGACCCGGAAGCCGAGCGGGTGCGCTCCCAGGCGGAAATCTTGGGCAAAAGACTTCCCACCTCGGTGCCCCCAAGCGAAATGCTCTAGTGGCTATCTTGCAATTAGGCGATCCTGCTGTTTACTTATAGAGTCGGCTCATCCTTATTTCCCCATGCACCGTCCGACCATTTCCCTCAAGTCTCGGGTACGCTATGAAGGTCTCGCGACGATGATCGATCGTCGCCCGACCAAAGGCGCGGATCTCGAGACCCTGCCGAACCCGATCTGGCGCACGGTGGGCTTGGTCCTGCGCTCGAAGTTCAAGAAGACCGTCCCGACCACCGCGACGAAAAAGTAGTCGCCTCAATTCTGCGGCGCGAGATAGACGAAGCTGCTCGAATCGCCGTCGAAACCGCTGCTCTTGCCGTGATGTAGCAGCAGCACGACGCTCTGGCTCGACTTCAGGTTTTTCGTCAAATCGGCAAACGCCTGGGCATTCGGCACGGTCTCTATCGAGGCCCGCCGCGTCGAGACCACTTCGATCACATCTCCGGGCAACACCCCATGGGCGTCGGCCATCGATCCCTCCTGCACCCCCGTGACCACCACCCCGTTCACGACCAGATCGTCGATGCCGTACTTGGCGCGGCCCTGGTCGTCCAAATTGGCCACCCGAATCCCCGCCAGGACATTGTCGTCGTGACCGAGATGCTCTTCGGAATCCACCAGGGCCGGTGCGGGGGGCGCGTTGGGAGCGGGTTTCGGGAACCCTTCGTCCATGTCCTTCGGCACTTCGCCGATTTTCAGGGTCGTGCTTTGCTCGGTGCCGTTGCGGATATAGTTCACCCGGACTTCCTTGCCGACAGGGATTTGCGCCACGACCAGGCGCAGGTGGGCCAGCCCATCGATGGGATGACCGTCGACCTCGGTGATGAAATCGACCGGGCGGAGCTTGGCCTTGTCGGCTGGCGAGCTCGGGAGAATGCCCGCCACCAGCGCACCCCGGAAGGAGGCGACACCGAGTTGCTGGGTGACTCCCTCATCGACCGAATTGGGCAACTGCACGCCCAGATACCCGCGCACCAAGTGCCCGTTTTTAATCAGCCCTTCGACCGCATAGCGCACCAGGTTGCTCGGAATGGAAAAGCCGACGCCTTCGCTGCCCCGGCTGTAGGAGGCGATGGCGGCATTCAGGCCGATGAATTCGCCGTGGATATCGATCAGCGCGCCGCCGGAATTGCCCGGGTTCATCGCGGCATCGGTCTGGATGAAATCCTCGTACTGCGGGGCTTCCTCGACATCCGGGAGTGTGCGCCGGGTCGCGCTGACAATCCCCTTGCTGGCCGAGTCTTCCAGATTGAACGGATTGCCGATGGCGAAGACCTGCTCGCCCACCTGGACTTTATCCGAATTGCCCCACGGCAGGGCCGTCAGGTTCGTCGCGTCGATCTTCAGCACGGCGAGATCGAGCGGCGCATCGGAGGCAACGATGCGTGCGGTGTAGGTGCGCTTGTTCTGCAGTTCGACCTGAACGTCCTTCGCGTCCTCGATCACATGGTTGTTGGTGACGATATAGCCGTCGGCGCTGACGATCACGCCCGACCCGTAGGAGGTGTCGTTACCCATGAAACCGTGCGGCAGAGCGGGCGCGACATGGAACGGGGCGGAATTGCCAAAGAGAAGGTGCGGATCGACCGGCTTGCTGGCCGTGATGCGGACGATGGTTGGCATCGCGGCGGCCAGAACCTTGACGTTCTCGCGGTTGATTTGCTCCAGCAGCGGTACCTGCTCGGGAGAGACCAGGCTTCCCGTCCGGGGGGTGAAAGCGGCGGGCGGCTGGGAGGCTGCGGTGGCATCGTTTGGGTCCGGCTGGGTCGTCGTGTCCGGCGCATCGGCGGTCGCCTTGGAATCGGAACGACTGCAACCTGCCAGGACGAGGGCCAAAAGAACCGGTAAGGCGAGGAGTCGATGCATAAATGAGGCGCGGGAGTACTATATCACCTTTGCCCGAGCCGAGAAGGGAAGCACGGATTAAATCTTGTTAATAGGGTGCCGCTACGAGGCGGAAACGACCCGTCCGTCCCGCATCTCGACCAGCCGATGCGCGGCGGAAGCGACCTCCCGACTGTGGGTGACCATGACAATCGTGGTCCGGTGACGCTCCCCAATTTCGCGAAAGAACTGGACCACCCGCGCGCTGGCCTCGGAGTCGAGGTTGCCGGTCGGTTCGTCCGCCAGCAGCACCCGCGGCTCCATTAGCAACGCCCGCGCCAGCGCCGCTCGCTGCATCTCGCCCCCGGAAAGCTGGTGCAGGCGGTGCCGGGCCCGCTTTTCCATGCCCACGGCGGCGAGCAACTCCGCGCAACGCGTCTCGATTTTTTTGGCCGGGACGTTTTGCAGCAGTCCGGGCAGGCGGACATTTTCCTCGACGGTCAGCGTCGGCAGGAGATTGAAAAACTGAAAAACGAACCCGATCTTGGTCCGGCGCAGGTGGGTGAGCGCGGCTTCGTCCAGGCGATGGATCGGCTCGTCCTCGAGATAAATTTCTCCGCTGGTCAAGACATCGAGGCCGCCCAACACATGGAGCAGCGTGCTTTTCCCGCAGCCACTCGGCCCCATGATCGCCACA
>CAJCII010000108.1 GCA_903970335.1 Bacteroidota bacterium
GAAAACCACCACCACATCCCCCGGCTTCAGCAGCGGATTAAGCTTCGCCACAATCGCATCCGCATCCCGCTCGTAATAAGCGGGCTTGCCCGCCGCCTGGATGTCCGCCACCACCTGCTCCGGGTGCAGTCGTTCGCTCGGAGGAATTTGCTCCAACGCCGCCACCTGCGCCACAAAAACCCCGTCCGCCAGCGCCAGTGCCGCCGGAAGCTCCTTCTGGAAAACCGCCCGCCGCGTCGTATTGCTCCGGGGCTCGAACAGCGCCCACAACCGCCGGTGCGGAAAGCGATGCCGCAGCCCCTGCAACGTCTCCCGCATTGCCGTCGGATGATGCCCAAAATCGTCGATGATCGTCACCCCCCGCACCTCTCCGCGAATTTCCTGCCGCCGTCTCACCCCCTCGAATGCCGCCACCGCCTTCGCAATCTCCTCCAGCGGAATCCGGTAAAAATGTGCCGCCGCGATCGCCATCGCCGCATTCCGCACATTGAAGAGGCCCGACATCGGCAGCGTAAACTCCGTATTGAAAAGCCGGAATGTCTGCGTCTCTACGTGCGCCACCACCTCGTGAATCCGTACCGCCGCATTCTCCGAAAAACCGACCTCCAGGATCGGCGCGGGACTGTCCTTCACCACCGCCAGCGCATTCGCATCGTCCGCATTCACCAGCACCATCCCGTTGCGCGGCACGATCCGCACCAGATGTGAAAACGACTTCTGAATCGCCGCCAGGTTCTCGAAAATATCCGCATGATCGAACTCGAGATTGTTGATGATCACCAACTCCGGCAGGTAATGGACAAACTTGCTCCGCTTGTCGAAAAACGCCGTGTCGTACTCGTCCCCCTCGATAATCCAGTACGGCCCTTCCTGCTTCCGGCAACCTTGCGGCAGGTTCTTCGGCAATCCGCCGATCAGGTACGACGGCTTCCGCCCCGCATATTCGAATATCCATGCCAGCAGCGAAGTCGTCGTCGTCTTCCCGTGCGTCCCCGTCACCACCAAATTATGCGTTTTACGCAAAAAATACGTCTTCATCGTCTCCGGCAGGGAAAGATAAAACCGCTTCCCCTCCAACGCCGCCTCCAGCTCCGCATTCCCCCGCTTGACCGTATTCCCCACCACCAGAATCGCCTCCTCTGTCGGTAAATTCTCCGGACGGTACCCGGACTGGATCGCAATCCCCTTCTCCGCCAGGAAAGTCGACATCGGCGGATACACGCTCTCGTCCGATCCCGTCACTGTATAACCCTCGTCCCGCAGCATGGCCGCCACTGCCCCCATCGCCGTCCCGCAAATCCCTAGAAAGTGAAACGCCTGCGGCGGTGCCTGCATCGATGAAGTGGATAAAGCCATAAATTGAAGGTTAACCTTGTCGGGCAGTCTCCCTTGCCGCAACTTTTTTCGACTCAAGGCACTTAAGACTAAATGATGCAGCCCTTGAATTGGGAACGCTTCTTGCCTTTTTGCTGCATCGCGCGCTAACTCAATCTAAAAATAATTCATTCTTTTCATCGCCCGCAATGCGCGAATCGCTATTTTAGCCCTAAAGTCCTCCATCGGAATCCTATGTTGTATTTGGCCGATATCGTTGTCCCCGTCTCCTCGCCCCCGCTCCGCCATGGCGCGGTCCGGGTGGAAGGAGCAGAAGTCGTCGCCGTTGGCCTTGCTGCCGACCTCCCTCCCCTCCCCGGCGAAGAAGTCCTCGATCTCGGTGCCGCCACTCTCCTGCCCGGCCTCATCAATGCCCATTGCCACCTCGACTACACCCGCTTCCGCGGGGCCATCGCCCCAAAGCAAAGCTTCACCGAGTGGATCAAGAACATCAACGCCCTCCGCCGTTCCTTCACCACCGAGGACTACCTCCAATCCATCGCCGAAGGCTTCCAGATGCTCGCCAAGAGCGGCGTCACCACCGTCGCCAACATTGAGGCCTTCCCCGAACTCCTGCCCCATCTCCCCGTCCCGCCTCTGCGCACCTGGTGGTTCCTCGAACTCATCGACGTCCGCAAGCGCATCGACCAGGACGGCGCGCTCTTCGGCGCCATGAGCTTCTTCGACCAACACCACGATTGGCTCGGCGGCTTCGGCCTCTCCCCCCACGCCCCCTACACCGCCTCCGTCGACCTCTACCGCCTCGCCCGCGCCTGCGGGGAAAAATACGGCATGATCTCCACCACCCACATCGCCGAATCCGTCGAAGAACACGAAATGTTCACCCATGCCCGCGGCCCCCTCCACGATTTCCTCGGCAGCCTCGGTCGCGACAACTCCGACTGCGGACACGGCTCCGCCCTCTCCCACCTTGTCGAGCACGGCGTCATCGGCAACAACTGCCTCATCGCCCACCTCAATTACCTCCAGGACTACGACTACGAACTCGTCGTCCGCACCGGTGCCTCCGTCGTCCACTGCCCCAAGTGCCACACCTACTTCGGCCACGCCCCCTTCCCCTTGAAGGCTCTCCGCGAAAACGGCGTCAACCTCTGCCTCGGCACCGACAGCCTCGCCAGCAACAACGCCCTCGACCTGCGCTCCGAAATGCGTGAAGTCCAGGAATTCCACGGCCTCAGCGACCGCGACGTCCTCGAAATGGCCACCCTTAACGCCGCCCGCGCCCTCGGCCAGACCGGCAAGCTCGGCCAGATCTCTCCCGGTGCCCTCGCCGACCTCGTCGCCTTCCCCCATTCCTCCGACGGAGAGTCGCCCTCCCCCGCCGAAATCGACCCCTACCGCAGCATCGTCCAATCCCGCAACGACCCCTCCCTCCTCCTCGTCAACGGTCGCAAGGTTGACGCAGACCGCCTCTGGTAACCTTGTCGTAGCTTAGCGGGTGGACGGGTCTTGCGCGCCGACTTCGCTCACCACGAACGTCGTCACCGACTTTTTCGGCAGGACCGAATCGAAATGCGCATCGGTAAGCGTCGGATTTGCCAGCGGAGTCAAATCCTCGGTGGGAGAGGTACGATAGGCTGCGACGCTCGCATGACTCGTATCGAAATGGGAAAGATCGTAGGTGATATTTTCATCACCGTCGTCCCGGTTCGTGGTCACGATGACCAGGGTATGTCCCGTTGCCTCCAGAGCGGCGACCGAGCGCCCATCGTGAATCTCGATGAAGACCGATCCGGGACGGATAAAGCGGCTGTAGTTGGCCATGACCCAATACTTCTTGCCCATGGTCGGCTCGGATGCCGCATTCTCCAAGGTATTGGTCAGCAGGCCCCATTTCGGGCCATCGACCGCCTGCCAATAAATCCATGCCGCAGGGTGCATCTGATGCATGTCGTCCACAATTCGATTGGAGAGATTCAGGCCCGAGCTATCGCCATCGCCATACTCGGATTCCCACAGCCTTTTCTTGGCCGCTGCGGCGACCCGGGCCAGTTCCGCTCTTTTGCCTCCGTTGTAGGAATGGGTGTTGATCTGGGAAAGGAAGTCGCGTGTCCCTTGAGGGTAGGAAAGGAAGGACCCTAGGGCTTGGTCGACACTGTTTTCGTCGGGCGCGCTGATCTGGGTGGTCAGGTTCCGGTCCGCCAGTGCCCGGCCGACTGCTCGAATAACGAAAGACTGGTAGCGGGGATCGAAATGACAGCCTTCCTGGTTGTTGCCATAGTGCCACCAGCCGGAGTTTGGTTCGTTAAGCGGGTCCAGTGTACGGAAGACGATTCCCTCCTCGTCCTTAAAATGCTCCACGACTGTCGCTAAATAATCGGCGAAGTCTTTCACATGCTCCGTCGCCAAATTATTTTGACCGCCATTCTTTGCCCCGGTCACGCTCCCGCTCAGTGTCATCCAGTAGGGAGGAGAATTCGAGAAAGACTCGAAGATCGTTGCGCCCCGTGCCTTGGCTTGCTGCAACACCCAGCGCTGTCCCGCATCCGCGTCCCAGTCCCACTGCCCGGAGCTCGGCTCGAAGCCGTCCATTTCTCTGTGCGGGGACATCAGATGCAGGGTAGGATCTTCACCGCCCCCGATATTGTAGCGCACAATGTTAAACCCCAAGCCTTTCACCGGATCGAAGACCTTTTCCATGTAGTCGCTTCGGTAGGAATCGGGCAAATCACCCACCGCTTTGCCCCACCAGGCCAGCGATACCCCCCAACCCTCGAAAGTTTGGTACCGCACCGAGGGATCGACCAAAGCAGTCGTGTCGGCCTGAGCGCAGATAAGCCCCGAAGACAGGACACTGATGATGGCGAGAAATCGTAAAAAGAATGAAACCATAGCGAAAGAAATGTTGCACCATTCGGGCCGGTACAAATGGGACTGGTATCCCCCTGCACTCTTTTTGCAACCCCAATCCTGCTCCAGCGTAACGAAAAGGGTTGGCGCACGCCCGGAATCTTTTATGCTCCCCCAATGTCGTCGCCCCGCGCCAAGGAGATTCTCGAACTCATGCTCGGCCATCTTGGTCTGGTCTTCGAGGTCGAAGAGATGGAACCCTCCGGTCGTCACGTCCTCAACATCCGCACCCGCGAAGCCGGTCGCCTGATCGGTCGCGACGGCCACACCCTCGAAGACCTCCAGTACCTCCTCAACCGCATCCTCAACCGAAATGAGGAAAGCGCCCTCAACGTCATCGTCGATGTCGAGGGCTATCGCCAGAAGGAAAAGCAGGACTTCATCGGCCATATCCGCGAACTCGCCGACGACGTCCGCCGCACCGGCCAGCCCATCGCTCTCGACCCCATGAACTCCTACGACCGACGCCTCGTCCACCAGGCCTTCGCCGACGACATCGACATCGCCACCCAAAGCGAGGAAGGCTCCGCCCGCCTCAAACGCATCACCCTCGTCTTGCGCCGCCCGGCCTCCGATTGATCATGAGTAAAAAAGCGCTGATTACCGGCATCACCGGTCAGGACGGCTCCTATCTGGCCGAACTACTTCTCTCCAAAGGCTACGAAGTCCACGGCATCATCCGCCGCTCCAGCTCCTTCAACACCGAGCGCATCGACCACCTCTACCAGGACCGCCACGTCACCGGCGTCAAACTCTTCCTCCACTACGGCGACTTGAGCGACTCCGCCTCCCTCATGCGCCTCCTCCACGAACTCCAGCCCGACGAAGTCTACAACCTCGGCGCCCAAAGCCACGTCCGCGTCAGCTTCGACGTCCCCGAATACACCGGCGACGTCACCGCCCTTGGTGCCACCCGCCTCCTCGAGGCCCTCCGCGAAACCGCCCCCAAGGCCCGCTTCTACCAGGCCTCCAGCAGCGAAATGTACGGCCTCGTCCAGGCCGTCCCCCAGCGCGAAGACACCCCCTTCTATCCCCGCAGCCCCTACGGCGCCGCCAAAGTCTACGCCTATTGGATGACCGTCAATTACCGCGAAAGCTACCGGATGCACGCCAGCAACGGCATCCTCTTTAACCACGAGTCCCCCCGCCGCGGCGAAACCTTCGTCACCCGCAAAATCACCCGCGCCCTCGCCCGCATCAAGGCCGGACTCCAAAAAGAACTCTACCTCGGCAACCTCGAGGCCAAACGCGACTGGGGCTACGCCCCCGAATTCGTCGAAGCCATGTGGCTCATGCTCCAGCAGGACCAGGGCGGCGATTACGTCGTCGCCACCGGGGAAACCCACTCCGTCCGCGAATTCCTCGAAGTCGCCTTCGCCTGCGCCGATCTCGACTGGAACCAATACGTCAAAAACGAAACCTAAGCTACAAACAAAAATACCATAC
>CAJCII010000109.1 GCA_903970335.1 Bacteroidota bacterium
GGAAATCGTCTTTTTCGACCGCTCCTGGTACAACCGCGCCGGGGTCGAGCATGTCATGGGTTTTTGTACGCCCCAGGAATATCTCGAATTCATGCGCCAGACGCCCGAGTTCGAGCGGATGCTGGTGCGCAGCGGCAAGTACTTCTTCAAGTTCTGGTTCTCCGTCAGTCGCGAGGAGCAACTGCGCCGCTTCATGGGGCGTGCCCGCGATCCCCTCAAGCAATGGAAACTCAGTCCCATGGACGTCGAGTCGCTTGCCCGCTGGGACCACTACACCAAGGCCAAGGAAGCCATGCTTTTCTATACCGATACGGCCGACGCCCCCTGGACAATCGTCCGCTCCGACGACAAAAAGCGTGCCCGGCTCAACGCCATCCGCCATGTTCTTTATACCATCCCCTACGACGGAAAGGACAAGCATGTGGTCCAACCGCCCGACCCCCTCATCCTCGGTTCCGCCAAAGCCATCTACGAAAAAGACGAAAAGCCCCGTCCCCTCGTCGCTCTCGCAGCCAAGAAATAGTCGATCCGTGCGCTGGCTGGCTCCGGTCGTCTGTCCTTGACGCCGTGCCGTCCCATGGTGGTTAATTTACCCATGAACGGCTTCCTCAAAGTTTCCCGACTGGTGCTGATCTTCGTCGTCCTGCTGGGGCTGGCGGGTTGCGCCTCCACGCAGGAGACGACCGACGACGGCTCGATGAACCCCGATGCCCTTCCCTCTAAGGACGACGCTTCCCACGGATGGGGTCCCGTCGGAGTTGGGGTCGAGCATTAACGCAGCAGTCTTTGGTACAACGACTGCAACTGCCCGCCGATTTCGTCCCAGGTAAAGGGCTGGAACTCGGGCCGCAGCCCCGGTGCCTTCTCGTAAAAATCTCGCAGCACGCCCGCCAGACTTTCCCCGCGCGCGGCAGGAGACGCGTAGACCGCACTGGTCCCAAAAACACTCCGCGCCCAAGGCTGGTCGCTGAGGAGATAGGGACAACCTGCCGCCGCCGCTTCCAGGGCGGAAAGGCTGAGCGATTCCCTCTGGCTGAGCAGGACGAAGCCCCGGGCTTCCCGGTAAATTGCCGCCAGTTGCGAGCGGTCGGAAATCGCGCCCTCGTACCGGATGAATTCGCGGTGCTTCTTTTGCGCCGCGCGGAACTCGAGGTAGTAGGCATCCGTTTCCGCATAGGGCTTGCCGACGATCCAGACCGGAATCTTCGCCAAGGCGGCGGCCTCGGCCAGTTCCAGCACCCGTTTACGAGGATCGATGGTGGCCGTGGAGACGAGATAATCACCCTTCGGTTGGGACGGATCGGTCCGAAAAAAAACCGCCTCCACGCCGTTGGGAACGACCACGGTTTTGGCGGCATCGGCATCGAACATCGTCCGCATCAGCTCCGCTTCCCAGCCGGTCAGAGCGATCACGGTATCGGCTTTCTGGTAGGCGTCCCACGCCATCCGGCTGGTGAAGGCTTTCGGCAGGAGTTTTTGGGAAACGCGGATCAAGCTCTTTTGCAGAAAGCGGGCCTGGGCGGAGCGGGAGCCAAGCCCCGTCAGCAATTCGTTGAAAACCACCTTCATCCCCTTGGCCTGGGCAAAAGTGATGTACTCCGCCGAGGGACGCCCAAAGTAATGGATCAGATCGCCCGTCTGCCGATCATCCCACCAGCGCACATATTCGACCTCGATCCCTTTCCGTTCGAGCGCCGCCCGCGTTTGCTCGATCTGCGTCTGCAACCCGCCATGGGCCAAGGCAAACGGCCACGGGTGATCGATCAGGAGTTTCATGGCGGCGGTTTTTGCGAAAGCGCATGCTGCGGCAAAAGCGCAGGGGATGCAAGCCGGGCACTTTTAGCTGGAAAACCGGGGCGGCTTCGGCACGCTCACCATCTCATCGTGGCCATCCCTTCCCGTATCAATGTTCTCGGCGTCGGAGTCCATGCGCTGAACCTGCCGCTGGCCATCGAAGTCCTGCGCCAGGCCATCGCCACCCGGACGAAAGGCTACGTTTGCGTCACCGGCGTCCACGGCGTTTCCGAGGCCCAGTCGGACTCCGAATTCCGTGCCATCCTCAACCGCGCCTTGCTCAACACCCCGGACGGGATGCCCATGGTCTGGCTCGGACGCTGGTCCGGTGCCCGAGAGATGGATCGGGTTTACGGCCCTGACCTGCTCGTCGAGGTGTGCCAGGCCTCCGAATCCGCCGGCTGGCGTCACTTTTTCTATGGCGGTGCGCCCGGCACCGCGCCAGACCTAGCGGCTCATTTGCAGGCCCGCTTCCCCAAGCTGATCGTCGCGGGGACTTTTACCCCTCCCTTCCGTCCATTGACGACCGACGAGATGAAAGAACTTCAGGCCATTGTTGCCGCCGCCAGACCGGACATTATGTGGATCGGTCTCAGCACCCCCAAGCAGGAGCGCTTCATGTCCGCCACCCTGGCCAGTCTCGAGGTGCCCGTGATGATCGGCATCGGCGCGGCGTTCGACCTGGTCAGCGGAAAAGTCAGGCAATCGCCCCGCTGGATTCAACGCAGCGGCTTCGAGTGGTTGTATCGCCTGGTCCAGGAGCCGAAACGGCTCTGGAAGCGCTATCTCAAGAACAACCCGCTTTTTGTCGTCCGAATCGTGTTACAATTAAGTGGCCTGCGGCGATATTCGCTTGATTCGAAATAACTACTTCGGCACCCTGAACCTCCCATGAGTAACCAGGAGAAAATTGTCGTTTGCGGAGCGGGAGGTTTCATCGGAGGCCATCTCCTCGCCGATCTTCGTCGTCAGGGCTTTACGAATCTTCGCGGGGTCGATAAGAAACCGTTCGAGGAATGGTACCAGAAATTCGACGATGTCGAGAACATGGTCCTCGATCTCCAGGAAAAACCCGCCTGCGACAAAGCCGTGGCCGGACACGACATCGTTTACAATCTCGCCGCCGACATGGGCGGCATGGGCTTCATCGAGTTGAACCGTGCGCTCTGTATGCTGAGCGTGCTCATCAATACCCACCTGCTCATGGCCGCCAAGGAACAGGGGATTCGCCGTTTCTTCTACGCCTCCTCGGCTTGCGTCTACGCCGCCGACAAGCAAACGAACCCCGATGTTACCGCGCTCAAGGAAGAGGACGCTTATCCCGCCCAGCCGGAAGACGGTTACGGTTGGGAAAAACTTTTCAGCGAACGGATGTGCCGGCACTTCTCCGAGGATTTCGGTCTCATCACCCGCGTGGCCCGTTATCACAATGTCTACGGCCCCTTCGGCACCTACGACGGCGGTCGCGAAAAAGCACCCGCCGCGATTTGTCGCAAGGTCATCACGGCCAAGCTGAGCGGTGACCATTCGATCGAAATCTGGGGCGACGGCCACCAGACCCGCAGCTTCCAGTACATCGACGATTGTGTGTACGGGTCCCAGGCGATTTTGAACAGCAAGGTGGTGACGATGCCAATCAACCTCGGCAGCAGCGAAATGGTCACCATCAACCAGCTCGTCGATATCGTCGAGGGCATCGCTGAAATCAAGCTCGACCGCCGCTACAACCTGAAAGCGCCCAAGGGTGTGAACGGACGCAACAGCGACAATACGCTCATCAAAAAGTTGCTCGACTGGGAACCTTCGATCTCGCTTCGTGAGGGCCTCGAAAAAACCTACCGCTGGATTTACGACGAGATCAAAGCCAAAGGCTAGACCAAGTCGGTCGCAGGGCGAAGCATCCGGTTATGACCCAGCCTGCGCCGTTGACGATTTCCATCGTTACCCCGAGTTATAAGCAGCCCGCGTGGCTTCGCTTGTGCGCCGCCTCCGTCGCCGACCAGGTCGCCCCCGGACTGGTCGTCGAGCACATCGTCCATGATAGCCTCTCGGGACCCGAGGTCGAAGAGGCGGTCAGACCTTTCCCGAACGTCAAACTCTACAGCGAAAAAGACCAGGGCATGTACGATGCCGTCCGTCGCGGCTGGGACAAGGCCACCGGCGATATCTTCTGCTGGCTCAATTGCGACGAGCAGTATCTCCCCGGCGCACTGCATGAAGTCGCCGAATATTTTCGCAACCACCCCGAGGTCGATCTCCTCTTTGCCGATGCCATCGTCGTCGACGGCGCGGGTGCCTATTTATGCAGTCGGCAGGTGCTCGTGCCGCACCTCTACCACACCTGGACCTGCCAGCTGCACACGTTGAGTTGCGCGACTTTCTTTCGCCGCAGTCTCCTCCGGGAACGCGGTTTTGCGCTCGATAAACGCTGGCGCGATGCGGGCGATGCCGCCCTTATTGTCGGGATGCTCCGCGCGGGTGTCCGCACGGGTTATCTCCGCCGGTACCTCTCGACCTTCGGCGACAACGGCGAGAACCGGGGTCTGCGTCCGCTGGCCATCAAGGAACGGGGCGACCTCAGAGGCGAGGCGCCGAAATGGGTGCAGTCCCTCGACTGGCTCTGGAAGCTCCTGCATCGCCTCCGTCGCTTTGCCAACGGCCTCTATCATCCCAAGCCCTTCGCCTACGACATTTACACCGAGTCCAGTCCGCAAAAGCGGGTGCACTTCGACGTGCCGAAGCCCACGTTCTATTGGAAAGCCCGGATGGGTTGAGTCCGGGTCGGCGTTGGTTGTCGGTAGTAAGAGTCAAAATCCAATTTTGGAATTGGATTGATTACCGGTAAGTTTGTTTTTGGCCGACTCGAATTGATCTTTGTCCAGCAAGCCCCGGTCGAAGAGGTCTTTTAACTTTTGAATCTCCGAGGCCAAAGAAGTGTCTTCAGGATGGATCGCCTGCGCCGCAAGAATCGCTTCTTTGAACCTGGCCACGAAAGCTTCGAACTTTTCTCGCGTGGGATTGTTGAACCAAAGCGGAAGTCTTGCTCCGGTCGAGCCGGTAAAAGTCAGGACATTGATCGCCTTGAGATAAATGACCCAGCAAATGGGTGCCGTTATCGCCCCAAGGAATCCGGCACAGAGAATGCAGGCCAGAACGTCGGCAGATGTCTGGTAGAAAAAAGCGTAAACCGTCCAAAAAAGGCACAGCAATGAAAGCAGACCGAACGGAATCGCCAAAACGAGGGGCTTCAAGTCCATGGTCCGTACCCTGGTCGGGCTGGAATCCAAAGAACGGAGCGAAACACTCCAGCTTTCCTGATGAAACGGGCTGCTTACGGAAACAAGCAATTGGTGATCTGGCCCTATCTCAAAAGATTGTTCCCGACCGAACAACTTTCGTTGCACGATTTTTGAATTTGCCGACGAGGTAATCGGCTGCGCGCCCCCGGCGGAGGCTTCTGCCTCTGGAGCCAGGAGGTGTCGTTGCATGAATCTGCCCGGGATCCGGCCTTAAA
>CAJCII010000110.1 GCA_903970335.1 Bacteroidota bacterium
CGACGCCTCCGCCGAAGTCGCCGCCCTCACCACCGCCGCCAACCCCGTCGACGCTTAGTCTGTAGTTCCAGCACGTCCCGGTGGCTTGGTTCCCGCACGATGACCGGCAGCGTCTCCAGTCCCGCCTCCGCCGAGGCCCGCCTGCGGCGCTCGCCCGCAGTCAGCTCGAATTTCCCCCCCACGGGCCGCTCTCCTCAAAAGGAAAAAGCTTTAGCCTTCGGGCGTCTTAACCGGGTCCCGTCGGTAGTAAAGATACAGACTGCGGGCGTAGATGGCGGGCAGGAAAAAATAGCCCATGATGAGCGGGGCCTTGTCGCAATGGAGCAGGTAGACGAGCTGCATGACGCTGCCCCAGAGACTGAGGTGCCAGAAGAGGGCGGGAACGACGATTTTCTTCGCCTTTTCCGAATGGAGCCACTGGATGACGAAGCGTCCGCTAAAGGTGAAGGTGGCCACGTAGCCGAGGACGGTCCACCAGACCGATTCCTGATAAAGAAACGGAATGTAGCCGCCGAGGAAGGGAGCGAGAAAGCCTTCGGAGTGAGGATGCATAAACGACCACTATTTTCCGGGGACGGGATTTTGAGAAGGATTTCCTCGATTAAATTTCGTTCATTCGCAGCGGAGAAAGTTCCGCGCAGCCTCGACTATTGGCGGGACAAGCCCTAAGCTCGAACTTCCTGTGAATATGACGACACCTTTACTTCGCGTCGGCCTGGCCGGACTCGGCACGGTGGGAGCCAGCGTCTGGCGCCAACTCTCCTCGCAAAAAGATTTACTCCGGCAGCGGACCGGCGCAGAAATCCGCCTCGACCAGGTGGCCGTGCGACGGGCGGAACGGGCACGGGAGGTGGGCGTGCCCGAGAGTCTCGTCGTGGCGGACTGGCGCAAGCTGACGGCAAACCCGGAACTGGATGTCGTGGTCGAGTTGATCGGCGGCACCACCGAGGCCTTCGAGTTGATCCGGCTGGCGCTGCAAAACGGCAAGCATGTCATCACCGCGAACAAAGCGCTGCTGGCCGAGCGGGGCGCGGAACTTTTTGCCACGGCGCAGAAGCACCAGCGGCAACTTCTTTTCGAGGCGAGTGTGGCAGGCGGCATCCCGATCATCCGCGCCTTGCGCGACGGGTTGGTGGCGAACCGGATTTGCTCGATCCACGGCATCATCAACGGCACCTGCAACTACATCCTGACGCGGATGAACGAGGGCGGGCTGGAATTCAAGGACGCGCTGGCCGAGGCGAAAGCGAAGGGCTACGCGGAGGCGGACGACCGCCTCGATGTGGACGGTCACGACACGGCCCACAAGGCGGCGGTCTTGGCCGCGCTGGCCTACGGCTTCTGGGTCCCGCCGGACCAGCTTTACACCGAAGGACTGCGTGCGGTGGAGAAGCAGGACATCGTTTACGCTCGGAAGCTCGGTTACGGCCTGAAGCTGCTGGCGATCATCAAGACGGACGCGGACGGCGCGGTCGAGGTCCGGGTGCATCCGACGCTGGTGCCGGAGTCGCATGTGCTGGCCTCGGTCAGCGGGGTCTTTAACGCGGTCTTGGTGCGCGGCGATGTGGTCGGCGATACCCTCTACTACGGACGCGGCGCAGGAGGCGACCCGACGGCGAGCGCGTTGCTGAGCGACCTGGCGCAGATTGCCGAACATTTTCCGCTGGAGCAGAAATGCCGCAACGTCGGCCACGAGGCGCTCCATTCCCGGCTCAAGACGATGGAGGAAATCGTTTCGCGCTACTACCTGCGGCTGCTGGTGGTGGACCGGCCCGGCGTGCTGGCGGATGTGGCGCGCGTCCTGGCCTCGCGGCAGATCGGGATTTCCTCGGTCATTCAGCCGGAGGCCCACGCAGGCGAAACGACGCCGCTGGTGCTGATGCTGCACGACGCGCCGGAGGCCCAGTTCCAGGCGGCGGTGCGGGAGATTGCGACCATCGGAGCGGTCAAGGCCCCGCCGGTGCACCTGCGGGTGGAAGACATTTGATTCGATCTCCGGCCCGACTTCATGCTACCACTTTTTTCATCCACACGACCGATCCTTCCAACCCCCGTCCCATGATGCACCGAAAAACTCTCTCCGCGTGGCCCGGCGTGCTGGAGCACTATCGCGAGTACATGGGCTGGCTGCCGGTCGATGCCAAAATCGTCACGCTGCACGAAGGCAATACCTCGCTGGTTCCGGCCCCGCGACTGGCCGCACACGCGGGCGGCGGTTTCGAGCTTTTTCTGAAGTACGAAGCGATCAACCCAACGGCCTCCTTCAAAGACCGGGGCATGACGGCGGCGATGACCCAGGCCGTGGTGCGGGGATCGAAGCTGGTGATTTGCGCCAGCACCGGCAACACCTCGGCCTCGGCGGCGGCTTATGCGGGACGCGCCGGTCTGCGCTGCGCGGTGCTGCTGCCCCACGGCAAGATCGCCCTCGGTAAACTGGCCCAGGCCCGGATGTACGGCGCGGAGATTATCGCCCTGCGCGGGAACTTCGACGATGCCCTGCGGCTGGTGCGCGAACTGGGGGCGCAACCGGGCGTGGAGATTGTCAACTCGATCAACCCGGTGCGCATCGAAGGACAGAAAACCGCCGCGTTCGAGCTTTGCGACGTGCTCGGTCGTGCGCCTGACTTCCATTTCCTGCCGGTCGGAAACGCCGGGAACATCACCGCGTACTGGAAGGGCTTCAAGGAATACCATCAGCACGGGCTAATTTCGTCCCTGCCCCGAATGTGCGGCTTTCAGGCCGCAGGCGCGGCGCCGATTGTCGAAGGCCGGCCGATCGCCGAACCGCAGACCATCGCCACGGCCATCCGCATCGGTAATCCCGCGAGCTGGCAGGGAGCGACGACTGCGGTCAAGGAGTCGAATGGGTTGATCGAGAGCGTCACGGACGACGAGATTTTGTCCGCCTACAAGCTGCTCGCGCGCGAGGAAGGACTCTTCGCGGAGCCTGCCTGCGCCGCGCCGGTCGCGGGCCTGCTCCGCATGGGGCGCCGGGGCTTGATTCCCAAAGGCAGCCTGATCACGTTGACCCTGACCGGGCACGGCCTGAAAGACCCCGATACCGCGATGGACCAGACCCAAGGCGACGCGCGGGTGTTGGAACCGCGATTGGATGAAGTCCTTAAAAGTCTCGACTTTTCTTAACCGCCGTTTGCCTTAAATAATTCATCGACCTCTGGCACTTCAGGTGCTCATTATAAGCGATACATGGATTCAAACCCAGTTGCCATCGCCATCCGAGAGGTCCTGACGGCAATTCGTCAACGTAAACGCGTCGAGGAAATCCTCGAAATGGTGCTCAGCTACTGCTCGAATTTGGCGAATGCTGTCCGTGGCTCGATCGTCACGGTCGATCACAACTCGCAAAAACTCATCATCACCTCGGTGCGCGGCTCGGACTGGACTCCGGAAACGCAGATGTGCAAGTTGAGCGTCGGCCAGGGACTCACCGGCTATGTGGCGGCGAACGGCAAGCCCTACCTCTGCAACGATACACGCACCGACACGCTTTATTATCCGCTCTTTGACAATGTTCTCTCGGAATTGGTCGTGCCGATCATCGTCGAGGAAAAAGTCTGGGGCTTGATCAATCTCGACGGACTGGAGCCCGAGGCCTTCGACGAATCGATGGTCTCCACCATCGCCCTGATGGCCGAGTTGGCCTCCTTTGCGATCAAGCTGCGGATCGACCTGACCGAACAGGAGCGTTTGCAGCGGCATCTCATCCAATCGGAAAAACTCGCCTCGCTGGGCGAGACGATTGCCGGCATCGCGCACGAAATAAATAATCCGCTTACCTCCATCCTTTCCAATGCGCAACTGCTCACGCTGCACCGGGGCGGCACGGCGGACGAGGCCTCGATCAATGCGATTGTGTTGGAAGCGAAACGAACGGCCGACCTCGTCAAGAATCTCCTCGCCTTCAGCCGCAAGGAATCGAAGAAGCGGGAAGTCGTCGGCATCAACGAACTGATCAAGCAGGCGGTGAACCTCAAACGCTACCAGCTTCGCGTGAACAACATTCAGCTCATTGCCGAGCCGTGCGAGACGTCTTTTCCGGTGCTGGTCACGCCACAGCAAATGCAGCAGGTGCTGCTCAACTTGCTGAACAACGCCGAGCAGGCGATCGCCAAGACGGGGCACCAGGGCATTATCAAGGTCGAGGGCGGCCGCCGCGGCAGCATGGTTTATATCACGGTGACGGACAACGGGACCGGGATTCCGGCCCATATTTTGCCGTTTATTTTCGATCCTTTTTTCACGACGAAAAACCTGGGAGAGGGCACCGGTCTGGGACTTTCCATCGCGCACACCCTGATCGAAAATCATGGCGGGACAATTTCGGCCAAGAGCGAACCGGGCCATACGGTCTTCACCATCGAATTGCCCATGGCGCGCAGCCCGATGATGACCCGCGATCCAAGGGAAACGCAACCCCTCCCCCGGGCCGCCGTCCAGGGACTGGCCAAGCAGGCGGGACGGGTCCTGGTCGTTGATGACGAGGCGGCCATTGTCGATGCCATTTGCGAATTTCTGGGCTTACAGAACATCATCACCGACAAGGCCAACGATGGCAGCGAGGCGCTCAAGCTGCTCGGTCGGAACCGGTACGATGCCATTATCAGCGATATCCGGATGCCGGGCATCGATGGGCCGCAACTCTACGAGAAGGCCACGGCGCTCAATCCCGCTTATCGCAGTCGTTTTCTTTTCATGAGCGGGGACTTGGTCCGGGAAAGCACGCAGAGCTTTGTTTCCGCGTTGAATTGCCCCTGCATGGCAAAGCCGTTCGCCCTTCAGGTGCTCTACCAGCACTTGGAACCGCATTTGGACCAGTATTCCACCCGCGGGTAGGGTAAACTCCCGCCGATGCTGCCCCGGGCGGCCGATTGACCGGGGCGTCCGCCCTTAGTGGGCGGCTGCGGGAGTTGCCTGGACGAGATTGGAACCGGCATCGCGCAGCATCTTCGTGTAGTCGCTCATGATGTTCACCGCCTCGTCGAGCTGGGGGTCGTCGGTGGGATTGTTGACGGACGATTCGAGGTCCGGACTGTCGTCCGAATCGGAATCGCCCAGATCGACCTTCGGCTTTTTCGGTTCCGGCGGGGTGGCCGGGAGGTGTTGATCGACCATATCGAGGGTCAATTCGAGGACCTTGTCCCGGTTCGGCTCGCGGGCGCTCAAATCCTTCTTCCGCGCCTCGAAAAGAGCCTTTTGATCGTCCATTTCCTTGCGGCGCACGGCCTCATTCAGTGAAATGGTTGTGTCCTGCTCCCGCTTCTTGAAAAAGGCGATGTCCTGGCGCACGTAATTGAAATCGGGCGAAGCCGCCACGCGCGCATTCGAATTGGTGCGCAAACCATTCAGGTAGGGATCCGTCAGATGGAGATCCTGGTAACTGGCCGGAGGTACCTCGTCGTAGGGGAGATAATAGTCGAGCGTCGTTTCGCCCAGTTCGAGCGCATCGAGCACGGAAGGCAGGACGATATCCGGCACCACCCCTTTTTCCTGGGTCGAGCCACCCGACACCCGATAGAACTTTTGCACGGTCATCTTGAGTTTCCCCGCGCCAGGCTTGCTGGGGAAGCCAATGGGCATGTTGGGATCGAGCGGGATAAGCGTCTGGACGGTCCCTTTGCCGTGCGTGCTTTGGTCCCCGACAATGATGGCCCTGCCATAATCCTGGAGCGCGGCTGCGGTGATCTCGGTGGCGGAGGCGCTCATTTTATTGACCATGACCATGAGCGGTCCGTCGTAAATCTTGTGCGTTTCCTCCGGGCCGAGCGGATCGATATAGGCGTCCGACCGACGAATCTGCACCACCGGAGGCGCATCGGATCCACGCGGGATGAACAGCCCGGTGAGATCGATGGCCTGGTCGAGGAGACCGCCGCCATTGTTACGGAGATCGAGGATGATGCCGTCCACCTGCTCCTGCTTGAGCCGTTGCACCAGGGATGCCACATCCACCGCCGTCTTTTCGTAGAAGTCGTGCAGGTCGATGACCCCGATTTTTTCGACGCCTCCGCCGGGCAGTCGATGCTCGATGATCTGGGCCTTGGCCAGGCTGTCCTTGATGCTGACTTCGTCCCGCTTGAGAATGATGTCCTTGTGCAGGGAGCTGTCCGTACCGGCTGGCTCGACGACCAGATGCACAATGCTCCCCTTCTCGCCGCGAATCATGTCCACTACACGGTTGAGCTTCATGTAGACCGCATCCACCGGCTTGTCCGTGCCCTGACCGACTGCGATGATCCGGTCTCCGGCCTGCAGGCGCTTGTCGAGGTCGGCAGGGCCACCCGCAATGATCTCTTCGATGGTGGCATAGCCGTCGTCCGAGCGGAGCACCGCGCCGATGCCCGTGACCTTGTGGTAGATCGCCTGGATGTTGAAGTTGTCCGCTTCGTCGGGCTGGAAGTAATCGGAATGGGGATCGTAGGCGTGGGTCAGCGCACTGAAATACAACTCGATCACGTCCATGTCGTCCTCTTCCGTCCCCTCGCGCAGGAGGGAAGCGTAGCGCTTGGCCAGGTGCTTGATCGTTTCGGCGGGTGCCTTCTTGTCGAGGAGACCGGACAAAAGGTCCGACTTGATCTGGCCCCGCCAGATCGCCTGCGAAGCGGCGGCATCCTGAATCCAGGGCGATTTGTTGCTCCGGATGGTGAAGGTCTCGTCCTTCGTAAAGTCGTATTGTTCGTGGAGAAGTTTCTCCGCCAGGACGACGTTTTCGTCGAGCCGCTGCATGTACCGGTTGAAGATCTCGAAGGCCGGGGCGACCGCATCGTCGTCGCTTTTGCCGTGCAACAGAAGATCGCCGAGGTTATTGCCATACTTGGCGGTGAATTCGTCGACATCCGACTGCAAAAAGAAGAGGTGGTTGTAGTCGAGCACTTTCAGATAATTCTTCAGCCAGCGCTGCGATATTTCCGCATCGATCGGCCGTTGCAGATAGTGGCCTTCCTGAAGTAATTTCCCAACCTCGTGCCCGATTTCGAAATCCCGCTCCGCGTTATAGGAAATGGGCTTGACGGTCGCGAGCACGACCGGCTCGTCCGAATCCGTGTCGGTCGATTTGTTCTCGACCGTGGGTGCAGGCCCCGAGATGGCGGAGGTCGCTTGCGCGGAGACCACCGCCGGCGCGGACGTTCCCTGCCCCCAGACCACGCAGGTGAAGGTAACGAACAAAAACGCCGGGAGGGTGGCGCGGCTGGTGAGATGTTTCAGGCGTTGTAACATAAATTTAGATTTCCGTAAGCCCTCCGAGATAGGGACGAAGAGGCTCGGGAATGAGAACACGACCGTTGGCCTGCTGATACGTCTCCAGCAGGGCGATAAAAAGCCGCGGAAGCGCGACACCGGAGCCGTTCAGGGTATGACAGAAAATATTTTTTCCTTCGCTGTTTTTATAACGTAAATTCATCCGGCGGGCCTGGAAGTCCTCGAAATTGCTGCAGGAAGAAACTTCCAGCCACGCTCCCACCCCAGGTGCCCACACTTCCAAATCATAGCACTTCGCCGCCCCAAAGCCAATATCTCCCGTGCAAAGCGAGACCACTCGATAGTGCAGCCCGAGGTCCCGCAACACGCGCTCCGCGTGGCCGACCAGGGTCTCCAGCGTCGCGTAGGATTCCTCCGGCGTGACGACATGAACCAACTCGACCTTGTCGAATTGATGCACGCGGATCATCCCCCGGGTGTCCTTGCCCGCGCTGCCTGCCTCGCGGCGAAAGCACGGGGTGTAGGCAGCGTACCGGATCGGCAGCCGGTCGGCGGCCACGATTTCCTCGCGATGCAGGTTCGTCACAGGCACCTCGGCGGTGGGGACCAGATAGAGCGGCGGTTCTTCTTCGACGCGATACATATCCTCGGCGAATTTCGGTAACTGCGAGGTACCGATCATGCTCTCGCCGCGCACCAGAAAGGGCGGGGAAATCTCCGTGTAGCCGTGTTGGCCGGTATGGAGATCGAGCAGGTAATTGATCAGCGCCCGCTCCAGACGCGCCCCCTGCCCGCGAAAGACAATGAAGCCGCTGCCGGAAATCTTCGTGGCCGCTTCGAGATCGATCAGACCGAGCTGTGTCCCGATTTCCCAGTGGGGCTTCGGTTTGAACGCGAATTCCGCCGCCTTCCCGACCACCCGCTCGATGCGGTTGTCTTCGGCGCTTTTGCCGACGGGCACCGAGTCGTGGTTGATGTTGGGAATCCGCAGCAGCAGGTCGGTCTGTTCCGCCTCGATGGCAGTGACTTCCTGGTCGAGCCGGGCGATTTGCTCGCCGACGGCCTTCATCTTCGCGGAGACCTCGGCGATGTCGCCCCCCTTGGCCTTCACCGCGCCGATCTCCTTGCTCGTGCGATTCCGCTCGCTCTTCAGCGCTTCGCTTTCCTGCAAACGCTTGCGACGCTGTTCGTCGAGCGCCAGTACGCGATCGATCGACTTCTCGTCGCCGGAATTGCGGCGGCTCAGGCGTTCCCGATAAAAATCGGGATTTTCACGTATCTTACGGACATCAAGCATAGGGTAGGGGAGGAACGAATATCCCGTTATCGCAGGCCAAGCGCAAGCCTTTGGGCAACAAGTAACAAAGTTTTAATTGCGCCGTGATGCCGAACAGAACCGAAGGAACTATTCCTTCCCTCGTCCCGACCTCGGCTTTCACGAAACCGGCTGAGGCTCACGATTGCGCTTCCGCCGGAGACGAAAGACATTGTTCCACGTTTTTTTCAGGGCGTTGGCCGGAGTGAGATAGCGCTGCCGCAAGGCCGGACCTTTCCGGATCGCCTCCAGCACCCCGGCGACGGAAAACGTGTCGGCTTCCAGGATGCTATAGGCCGTGCCGAGCGCCACGCTGTCGTGGGCATCGCTGGCTGCGGTCATCGGCAGACCGCGCGCCTGGGCATAATTGAAGGCTTTTTTGTTATAACGCTTCAAGGTCGTCGCGGCGTTGAAGACTTCCAGCGCATCGATGTCCAGCGTCTCCAGCACCGGTTCGCGAATCCCCGCGCGGAAGAAATCGTAGGGATGCGGCGGAATCGCCAACCCGCCCGCCTTGTGGATCAACGCGACCGCCTCGATCGCCGGGATGCCCTTCAAGTCCGGGAGCTTGACCCCCAGCGCGAGAAGGTGCCCCTCCACCGTCGTAATTTCCTGGCCGGGGATGATGAGCAGCCCGTCCACCGGCAACCCCTCCTTGTTCATGAAGCCATGCTGCTCGAAGTAATCGACGCAGGCACAGGTGTTGTGGTCCGTTATCGCAAAGCCTTGCAGCCCCCGTGCCCGCGCCTCGGCGACCAGAGCTTCGGGCTCGGCCACGCCATCCGCGGAGAAGCGCGAATGGCAATGGAGATCGATGGAAAGTTGCATGACGATGAAAGAGCGGAAAAGCGACTTGCGCGTAATTTAGTCTAAGAGAACAACGGCCAAGGGCAAGTTACATGAACGAAAAAATGCGCTCCGTCACATAATTGTCATGGTTAACCATGACGGCCTTTCGCACAGCCTCTATAGTTCCGCCCAGTAAACCAGCCGCCCGCAATTCTCACACGCCGTGATCCCCTCCCCGGTCCGCGCGCTCAGCACGGTCTGGGAGGTCAGCTTCATGTGGCAGCCGCCGCAGCTTGCCCCGTTGATCGGCACGATGGCAACATCCCGCTTGCTCTTGAGAATCCGCCGGTAACGCGGCAGCACGTCCTCCGGCACGGCCTTTTCCGCCGTCGCCTGCCGCTCCTTCGCGCCGACCAGTTCCGCGGTGACCACCCCGATCCGCTTCTCCAAGTCGGCCTTCTTCTGCTTCGCTTTCTCCTGGAATGCAGCCAGTTCCTTCTGCCCTTCGGCCACCCGGACGAGTCCCTGATCGTAGGCCTCCATCAACTCGAGTTCCTTGTCCTCCAGCGCCGAAATCTCCTTCTCCGCGTGCTCGATCTCATGGTTCAGCGCGGCGAACTCCTCATTCTTGCGCGTCTGCTGCTGCTGCGATTTATAGCGCGCAATGGCCGACTCCTTGCCCTTCACTTCCAGGTCGATCTTCTTCCGCTCCGCCTCGATCTTTCGCGTGTTATTCTTCAGTTCGTCGAACTTCGCCGCGCGTGACGCCGCCTCCCGCTCGATGGCCTCGATCTGCTCCGGCAGGTCCTCCAGCTCGGCGGTCAACGCCGTCACCTTGGTATCGCGTTCCTGCAAGACTAAGACTGCCTCGACCGTTGGATTCATCATGGGATTCGCCCAGCTTAATCCGCCTGACCGTCACCGCGAGCTAATTTTCAGTTCGTCCCGCACCGCCAGAATCTTCTCCGTGTACTTGGCCAGCAAATCGAATTCCAGGTTCACCAAATCGCCCGCCGAGCGCTCGCTCAACGCCGTCACCGCGCGCGTATGCGGGATGATCCAGACCGAAAACTCCTCCCGCCCAACCTCGGCCACCGTCAGGCTGATGCCGTCCACCGCGATGCATCCCTTCGGCACCAGGTAGGCCCCCATCGCCGGGTCGATGGCCACCCGCAGTTCATAGTCCTGCCCCACCTGTTCCCAACGCCGCACCACGCCACTCGCGTCGATATGTCCCGTCACGAAGTGCCCCCCATACCGCCCGTTCGCCGCCATCGCCCGCTCCAGATTAACCACGCCGCCGGTCTTCAAGGCGTGCAGGTTCGTCCGGGCCATCGTCTCGGCCAGCAGATCGAACCCAAGGTGCGGCCCGTCCAGCGTCGTCACCGTCAGGCAGCAGCCGTTTACCGCGATGCTGTCCCCGGCGCGAGTCCCCTCCGCCAGCCCACCCACATCGATGACCAGCCGCGTCCCCCCCGCCAACGGCAGCAACTCGACCGCCCGACCCGTGCCCTCGACCAGTCCCGTGAACATGTCTCAAAGAAAGCCTACCACAACCATTTGTCGAGTTTTTTACTGTGTTACACCGTAACTCTGGCGACAAATCGGCACACCGTGTCACAACTTAACCGGAATGTTAACAAATATAGTACATTCGTTGACTGATATCGCTAATCTTACGAAAATCGGGGCCGATGTTCTTTTTGAAGCTTAGTTTCAGCCAAAATAATCCACATTATGATCACTATTAGTAGCACCTCCCCAAAGCACCCGGTCCCTCCCTTGGTCAAAGTGCGCGACGTCGCGAAGCTCCTCTCCGCTTCCCGGCAAACCGTGCGCAACCTGATCGACAGTGGCGACCTGCTCGCCTCCGAGATCAATCCCTCGACGCAAAAGTCCCGCAAACACGTCCGCGTGACCCGCGAAAGCCTGCTCGATTTTTACCAGAAGCGCTTCGGCCATCCCCTCAAACGCGCCCTCGAAAATCCCTTCGCCTCCTGACCCTCACCCATGGAAAACCCTCCCGCAGCACCCGTTGTCCCAACCATCCAAAATCGCCGCCAGCTTGAGGCCGCCGTCGAAAACATCCTGCAACTGCAACTCCGGCGCACCGAACTCTTCGCCGCCCACGACCGGGAAATCGCCGCCGTCCGGGAAAAATATCGCCCCCTCCTCGACGAGGTCGAGCGGTACCTGCTCCTCGAAACGGCGTGGGTCGAGACCTGGGCGCGAAACAACCCCGCCGCGCTCGATCACCGCCGTTCCCTCGCCTGCGCCGGGGCCACCATCGGCTTCCGTGCCCCCGCCCTCCGCGTCGAATGGGCCAGCCGCCGCTGGACTTGGACCGCCATCGTCCTCAAGCTCGGCGAAACCGCCTGGGGCCGACGCTACCTCCGCGTCCCCGCCCCCGAGGTCAACAAGGACGCCATCCTCGCCGACCGCGCCAAGTTCACCCCCGACGAACTCCGCCAACTCGGCCTGAAGATCGTCGACCAGGACCGCTTCTACGTCACCCCCCACGGTGCGGGTGCGGAAGAAAGCGCTCCCCACGAACGCCCCGACTGGCAGGAGGCGGCATAGACCAGGGAGGGTCAACCTCCGGCCTGACCCATTCTCCGAGATAGCCGTCGCACCTCAGTAGCTAGCCGCCGCGACGGGACAAGTCCCTCCCGACCGGCGGTGCAGTCGGTAGCCGTAGCACTCCGGGTGACGAACCCCGAGCGCAGCGAGCCTTCCCATCCTCACAAAACAATCCGTCAACCTTCCCCAGCCGCAGCAGCAAGCCGCGCTCTAAGCGAAATTGAAGGGGGTTATCGAAAGATCAGTTCAGCCTGCTTTTTCCCCAGGCACTGTTCTTGCCTTCGGCATTTTTGCCGCGAATAACTCGGACAGCGTCAGTCCGTGAATCCCGGCCAGTTTCAACACCGTTTGCATTCGAAGGTTCCACCTCCGGCCCGCCTCGATCGACTGATAAACCTTGTAGGAGATTCCCGCGTACTCGGCCAAGCCTTCCTGAGTCAACCCGGCCCGCTCCCGTAAAGCTCTTAACCTCTTGGCGAGAAACAGAGCTTCCTTGGGTCTTGGCATCCCCAAGGGTTTCTCGTTTAGACCTTGCTAAACACTATCGCATAAGATAGTGCTAGCGATACTGCAATAGAAGGTCGCAGGCGCTATGAAATCCCTTTTCATTCTTTTCGCCGCCCTCTTTGCCCTGACCGTTTGCGCAGAAGCCCAGGTGCCTCAAATCATCAACTATCAGGGCCGCATCGTCGATGGATCGACCAATTTTAACGGCTCGGGCCAATTCAAATTCGCGCTCGTCAACACCAATGGCTCGGTCAGTTACTGGAGTAATGACGGCACCAGCGCGGCAGGCAGTCAGCCCACGTCGGGCATCGCCCTCAACGTCGCCAACGGACTCTACTCCGTGCTCCTGGGCGACTCCACCATCGCCAACATGTCAGCCATTCCGGCAACCGTCTTCGGCAATACGGACGTTCGCTTGCGCGTCTGGTTCAACGACGGCACGAACGGTTTTCAACTTCTGTCCCCAGACCAGCGCATCGCCGCCGTCGGTTATGCCCTGGTTGCATCGACGGCGCAGAATCTCTCCGCAGGCGTGGCCCAGGCCAATCTCTCGGGCGGCTCGGGTGCACTCGATTTAAGCCATTACACGTTAAGTTTCTCCTTAGGCGGCTCCATCTTGGCCACCAATTCGAGTGGTCAGTTGACCGCCCCTACGACCGCACAAGTCACGAGCTTGCTCGCCGGAGGCGTTGGCTCGATTGGAAGCAGTTCGGGCATGAATCCTTCGACGAACGGCAATTTGGTGGTGAACCTCAATGGGGACACGGCAGGATATACCGCGCCGAATTCCGATACGGAGCTGACGGTGGTGAATTGGGACGGGAGCAATACCAATTCGGGCGCGGAGATCGGTTGCGCAGTGATGACCGTGCAATCGTGGTACCAGACCGCCACATGGTCGGCTTCTTCCAACACCTTGACTTTAACCGGAACGGGTGCGGGGACCTCGGCTTCGATCAGCGGTCCCATGGTGGGTCAGGGCGCGGCCTCAAATGGCATTTGGGACGGGACAACGGTTGCCGCAGTGTCGGGCAGCACGGTGACACTGGCGCCACCGAATGGGCAGACGAATTCGACCTTTGCGGCCGATTCGAGCACAGGCGACGTGGTCTGCTTCTTCGACCGAAACACAACGGGTTCCGGCTCGTGGGCGGCTTCGACGGCGACCACGATCACGCTTGCAAGCGCCAATCCGGCGGTGGCGGTGGGCGACTATGTGACGGGAACGAACATTCCGGCGGGAGACTCGGTCGCATCGGTAATCAACAGCACCAACTTTAACCTCGCCACGCCGACGACGGGAACCGGATCGGGAGTCACTTTGACGTTCACGCCACCGGCGTACTATGCGACGAATGGAGCCTATGGTGGCTCTCCCTCGCCGCCCGGCGGAGGAACGATCTCGTATAATGGGCCGGTGGGTTCGCAGTTTGCAACGGTTCCATTGAACCGTCCACCCGGTCTGATTCCGGGCACGGCGCAATTTGTCTTCAACGCGAACGCTTACGATCTGAAAAGCTTCGAGATTTCCTCGCCGGGTGCATCGGGGCTGGATCCGGGGAACTACTCGTTTTTGATGGCGGATTTCAATAACCAGCTTTTTCGGATTCCCCATTGGGTGCAATATGCCTATCAGCCTTCCGATCCGGGCTGGCAAGATGCCTTTACGGTCAGTCCGCTCACCGGAATCACGACCGCCTACAACCAGTTCGATGTCAGCGGTGGGACGCCATTTGCCTGGAATACCCCGCAGATCGATATTGAGACACAATATCCCATTCTACGGATTCACAATACCTTCGATACTTTGGCCGGATTTTTAACCGATAATAATTCCTCGGTGCAGTTGGGCATGTACAACGGAACGGGATCAACCTCGGGCGCGGTTTCTGCCAATTCATATCAATCCATGTTTGGAATGAATAGCAGCGGTGAAGTCGGTTCGCTGACGAACTCGAGAACGAACTTCAGTGCCTCGCCATTGTTCCGCAACCTGCTCGATGACGGGAAGGGGAATATGGTCATCGATACGGCTGGCACAGGCCTCCAAGTTAAGGAGGGTAGTAACGCGAAGCAGGGCACGGCCACGCTGTCCGGAGGAACCGTCACGGTCAGCGATACCAGTGTAACCGCCAACAGCCGCATCTACCTCACCGCTCAGGATAACAACACCACCGGCTCGCTCCGCGTCTCGACCCGGATGGCTGGCTCCTCCTTCACCATCACCTCGAACAATGCCGGCGACAATGGCGTCGTCGCCTACGAAATTGTGGAACCTGCACCGTGATTCCGGTTCCTTGAAAATGAAAACATTCCCGTTATTCCTGCTCGTCCTTTTCACCGGCCTCTCGCTCCAGGCCTCGACTCGGATCAGCTCGAATTACTCAATCACGGCGGAAGTAACCGATGGCGGAGGCCTCCGCACCGCCAGCGCCAGCTACACCAATGACGGGGAAATTGATGAAACCGGTGGTCTGACCTCCTCAACCACTCCGAACGAAACCGCCAAGACCGGCTACATCGGCCAGTTGTACGATGTCGAAGGGCTTTCGCTGACCGCTCCCCAGCAAACGGTCAATGCCGGGGCTACCCTCCAGTTTAGCGCCGATGAAGTCCTCGACGACGCCACGCTCTTGTCCATCAGCAACAACGCCATAACCTGGAGCGTCTCCAACCCTTCGGTCGCTACCATCGATTCCAGTGGGCTAGTCACCGCATCCAGCCCGATCCAAAACACAAGCGTCAATCTTCAGGGCAGCTATCAGGGATTTACCATCACCTATGCCTTGACCGTCCTCGGCTCGGCGGCATCTTTGGCCGTCGATACCCCCACCATGCCCGCCTGGGCCCTGATCGTCATGGGTGGTCTATTGCTGCTTCTTGTGCAGCGGACGTTTTCTAAAGACAGTATCTCATAAAGAAAAATAGGCACGTTCGCTTCCACCCCTTTCCGTCGTCCGGAGCTTGCCCAGCCTTGCTTTCCCCTCCTTAATGCACCTCCTGTCCCAACCCCTCGCCCATCTCTGCCTTCTCCATGTCTTTCCTGCCTTCATGATTTCCTGTTAAAACTTCCCGCCCTCACGGACACCTCTGTCCTCCTCCTCAATTCCGTTAATTTGGCCCATTTGGAAATTCCGTCCTTCGGCCTCCTGCCTCCCCAATCCCCTTAATCGTATTAATCCTATCCAAAAACTCCCCTGCCTCCTTTCATTCCCCTTCATCTTCTTCCTATCTAAATTCCCCCTTGGAAATTCCGTCATTCGGCCTCCCCCAATCCTGTTAATCTTGTTAATCCTGTCCCAATCCCCCATGAGC
>CAJCII010000111.1 GCA_903970335.1 Bacteroidota bacterium
GCGATCCACCCGCACGTCGCACACGCGAACGGCGCGAAGCTCGCCACGAGCAACAGCCCCGCCAGGGCGCACCACCACCACCGATACAAATCAAACCAGCGATCGAACACGCCCCAGAGGCTGTCATGAGAACCCCGCCCCGCCAATCGCTAAACGATCCCCACCGGCTCACTTCGACCACCTCATTACTCCCCAGGCGGATCGACGATCTCGAATGGAACCGCCGGCGTCTCCCCCTCACCCGCCCATTGCGACGCAATTTCCCCCGAAAAACCGTGATGTTGTACAAGGACAGCCATCCCCTCATCGTTACCCTTTGAACCGACTCGAAACGAAAGCGAATACTTCCCCGCAACCAGTTTGTCCCAGCTAAACCACGACCCGGTCCCGTCCTCGTATACGAATTCCCGATTGTGCTCGTCCAGCCAGCTTAGCATCGCGCTTCGGCTCAGACAGTAGGTATCTCCCGCCCGAATCAACACCGGCTTGGTCCTCAGTGTGTGGTCCCGTCCGCCCCCGCAAATTATTACCTTCCCATCCGCTCCTTTGATCACGACTTGAAACGTATCGAAAACGCTAAAGATCAGATCGCCTTTCGACCGGTTCGTTATCAGAAGCTGAACCTCCACCGCATCTTTTCCAAAAGGTGGATCCCACGCCTGCCACTGCGCTTGCGTCGAGGCCACAAATTCCAGGCCATTGATCAGGATCGGTTTCGCATTCACCATTTCTTCGTAGGGCGTTACCGGCTGGGCGGTCGGCGTGGGCAACGGTGTAGTCTGGGCCAGACCCGAAGATGTGATCGCGACGAAAAAAGTGAAGAACCCGAGTGTTTTCATGGCAACCACATCTCCATCGCTATTGTCGCCAGCCTTCCCTCCAAGCACAAGGAGTCTACTTTAGTCGAGCGTGAGGATCTCGATGCCGTGGGGTTCCAGTGCCATCGAGTAGGTTTTACCAGTCGCACCGGACACCGTGGTCTTCTGGATTTCTCCACTGTTGTTGATCACGACGAGTTTCTTCTTCTTCGGAAAATAGGCGCTCTCGGTGCGGATGTTGGTCGAGTTCCATTTCTGGAAATCGTCCTCGCGATTGGCCGCCCAGTGGATGGCGCGATGGATCAACCGGGTATTTTGCGGCGTGAACTTATGGCCGGAGAAATAGACGCTGCGTCCCTTGCCGAAAGTGTTCACCGCCAGGCGTGGGGAATTGTCCTTGTCCGCCAGGACCTGCACGCCGGCACCGAGCGCGTAGATGCCATCGACTTCCTTCCCGAAATCCAACTCGCCTTCCACATCCGCGGTGATGAAATGGGGCGCACCGGGCGCGGCATATTTGTATTTGCCGTTGGCCAGACGCTCGCCCCGGTCGCGATCGAGCCCAAGGACATGTGAAAGCTTGAAAAGCTGACCGGGGGAAGACACGGCCGAAGGCTCGGCGATGCCGATAAAGCCGCCGCCGCGCTGGACCCATTGGGTGAGGATTTCGTCGATCTTCGGTTCGTTCCAATAGGGACCGCCGCTCCACGCACTGCCTTCGCGCCCGCAGTTGATCATAACCTTCACGTCCTTCGGCACGCCATGGGCAAGCAGGTCGTCGAAGCTGATAAAGACGACATCGAGCGGCAGTCCGGCGAGCGATTCGATCAGTTCGTTGTAATCGAGTCCACGGACGAAATGACCGGAGGCAATCCAGGAGCGGAGGCTGCCCCAGGCGGTGAGCACGGCGACTTTGAAGGGCGCGGTGTAGGCCTTGTCGCCCTGGTGAAAGGACTTGAGCAAGCGGAATTCCTGCGCAAGCTGCGCGATGTAGTCCTGAAAATCGGGCCACGGTTCGACGAGCGAAAGATAGCCGCCGAGACCGATGCGATCGATCGGCGCTCGGACGATGCCGCGACGGGCATCGATCCAGAAATTCTTCGCGTCCAGGGTCGGATTGCCGCCGGTCTTGAAAGTCGGTTCGCCTTTGAGGCCGGTCGGGAACAGATAGGGGTGGAGGCGCAATTCGTGGGTCTTCACGCCCGGAGCGTGAGAGCACTTGCGAACCTCGAAGGCGTTGAACACACACTTGATGAGTCCGTCGAAGCCGAAATCCTTGAAGCGGGGTCCATACGGCTCGACGCCGATCCAGTGGTCGTCGTAAAAGACGAAGGCCTTCTTGCCACGCTCCTGCACCATCTTGATGCACGTGCGACCGAAATCGACGACGAAATCATGGATGAACTCCATGTAGTCGCGGTAGCGGCGCGACGGGGCGTTTTGGGTCGAGTTGTAGAGGCCGCCATTGACGAAATCCTCCGAGGTAAGCTTGTAGCCGTATTTTTTCTCGAATAGACGCAGCGCACGCGGGCTGACCGTCATCTCGTAATCGCCCCAGTCCGAGTAGATGTAACGAAGGTTCGGATCGTCGCCCCAGAACCAGGTAAAGTTGTAGAACATCGAGGTGAAGCGCACGACGGTCGTGTCGGGATGTTCGTCGAGCCATTTCTTCAGGAACGCCAGGATCACCTTCTGCGTCTCGGGGTGCATCGGATCGACGGCGGCCAGGTGCTCGCGGTCGCCCCAGTTATTGGTGATGTGATTGTACATCGAGATTTCCTCCCAGATGCGGAAGGCGAGGAAATTGACCGTGTACTTGTGCCCCGGAACGGTGTCGTGGATTTTCACCGTGCCGCGCTTGGCGTGGAAGTCCCACTTTTTCTTCGGCACCTCCTGGCCGGTGGTGCGGTCGAACACCTGCCACCATTTTTTCGGGTCGTCGCTGGCGTTCACGACAAATTGCTCACGGAAGTAGCCCTTAAGCAGATCGATGACGAGCGTCTTGCTCTCGGCGACGAGGGGAAAGCTCATGAGGAAATTTTGCTGGAGTTTTTCCAGGTTCTCCCGCGCCCACGGTTGGACCGAGCGGACGAGGCAGACTGTTGAGTAGATGTCGTAGCCGGACTTGACGATCTCGGGCGAGAGCTGGGTGCCGTCGCTGTCGCGAATGGTGTCCGCGCCCCATTTTTTGGCAAGGTCGAGGGTGAGCTTTTCGTAGCCTGCTTCGCCGGGGAGAGTAAAGCTGCCGGTGGTCTGGGACGATTCGATTTTCATGTTTGGATAAAAGTTTGGTGGCCGCAATCCATCATCGGGCGACGGCATGCAGCAACAAGAGCGACTGCTTCATTGGGAATCTTGAGAAGGGATCGGCGTGTTGAAAAGGATTTTTTCGGGATGATGCCAAGCCCTTAATGGGAGCTCGCTCGGCAAAACTTAACGCCTTCGCTACCTTTTGGCGGGTGACAGCAAAGCTTCAACCTGCTTGATTGTCAAACATGGCCGATACTTTTACCGAACGAACATCGCAATCCTGGTTCAGCAAAATCTTCGGCTCCTTCGTCGCCCTGCTCTTCGGGATCGTCTTGGTGCCCGTGGCCATCATCCTCCTTTTCTGGAATGAAGGCAGGGCTGTCGCTACCGCCAAGAGCCTTGCAGAAGGGGCCAGCTCGGTCATCTCCGCACCAGCGGATGCGGTCAACGCGGACAACAATCTCAAGCTCGTCCATGTCTCGGGCAACGCAACCACCGACGAGGTGCTGACCGATCCGACTTTCGGGGTTTCCGCCACCGCGATCCGGCTCGGTCGAAAAGTCGAAATGTACCAGTGGAACGAAGTCAAAAACTCGAGCACGCAAAAGGACCTCGGCGGCAGCAACGAAACGACCACGACCTACAGCTACGTAAAAAAATGGTCGGACGACCCGATCGATTCGACCAAGTTCAAGGAAGCCGCCGATCACGTCAACCCGACCGAAATGCTCGCCTCCGGGTCAAGCCTCTCGGCCAAGGACGTCAGCCTCGGCGCTTTCAAGCTTTCCGACAGCGTCATCTCCCAAATGTCGACCGAGGAACCGTTGCCCCTCACCGACGTTAACCTCGGCCAACTGCCCGACGAGTTGAAGGCCACCGCGCAGATTGCCAACGCGGGCCTTTATTTTGGCCACGACCCAAACTCCCCCGCCATCGGAGACCAGCGGGTCAGCTTCACCGTGGTGAAACCGGGGCCATTCAGCATCGTGGCCCGGCAGAACGGCGATACGTTCGAGCCATATCCCACCCGCGCCGGTCGCGATCTCCTCCTCGTCGAACCCGGCGATGTCGCTGCCGATCTCATGTTCCAGCACGCGGAATCCGAGAACGCGATGCTAACCTGGATTCTGCGTGGCGTCGGAACCGTCTTGCTCTTCATCGCCCTGGCCATGATCTTCAGCCCCATCTCGACTTTCGCCAGTGTCATCCCCTTCTTCGGCGACATCCTCGGCATGGGGACCGGCCTGGCGGCGTTCTTCCTTTCCCTGGCGATTTCGCTCCTCACCATCTCGTTCGCCTGGATTGTCTATCGCCCGCTCGTTGGGGGCCTGATGCTCGCGGTGGCGGTCGCCGTGATCGTTTGGGCTCGCTCTCACGGCCAAGGCCGCGCCAAGGCCAAAGCCGGGATCGCCGCACCCTCGACTTAGCGTTCACCACCTCTTCAGTCCAAAGCCAGCGTGCCGGTAGTGACACCGAGCTGGTTGCGCAGGTTGAGCTCCCGGATGATCATCGGGCCGGTGCTGGTCTTCGCGAGCAGCCGCTGGTAACCGCGCAGTGTCCGCTCGGTCTCCGCTCCATCCTCCAGCAGAAGTTCGATGCGGAATGCGGCCGGATTCATCTCGCGAAAGGCCTCGAAAAAAGCCGCCCCGGACTGGGCCTGCGCGTGAAAAAGGGTGTTCCGGCAGCCCACGTCGGCCTTGAGTGGGTGACTGAGACCGACGCGGTCCCGCAACTCGACGCGATGGTGGTCGCAGGGGCGTCCGCAGTTGGTATGGTCGGTGCCCTCGGAGAGGAAGGCGGCGAAGACACAGTGCTCCATGTGAAACATCGGGATGTGCTGGTGGAGCGTGATCTCGAACCAGGCGGGCGGCGCGGCGCGCAGGAGATCGAGCACCTGCGCGGCGTTCAAATCGCAGGAGACAGTGAGTCGTTCCATCTCTTCGGCCATGAGTAGTTCGGCGCTGAGCGGGTTGGCCACGTTCAGGGAAAAATCGCCGATGCGTCGAAGCGGACTCGTCTTGAAATAATCGAGTGCACCGAGGTTGCGGATGAGGACGCCGTCGGGTTGGGCGTTCTCGATCAGCTTGAAGAAGCCCTGTTCGCCCGCCTTCTGGATGCGCGGCGTAGCCAGCAGGATTTGCGCGGGAACGACGCCGTCGCGCGCGCCATGGTCCCGCACTAACTCGACCGCGTCCTTGTAGCGGCGGATGTCCTCGAAATCGGCGTAGAGTTCCGTCAAGCCGAGGCGGAGCGCGGCCTCGATTTGCTCCATGCTCCGGCAGAGCACGGTGAGCAGCGGCATCTCGCGGCGCGGTGCTGCCATGCGCCTGAGCTTGAGTGCGTCGAGGCCGTCGCGGAGGGCATCCGGGTTGCCGCTTCGCACCACGATTTCCGCCACGGGAGGCGACTGCGCAATTCTGGCCGCGAGTTTTTCCACGAGCTCGCGGCGGAGGCGATTCAATTCGCTCACCGGAACGATGACCTCGCCTTCGAGTTGGTTGTCCAGCGCGGCCAGTTCGAAATCGGTTTCGCCCAGCCGCCCCAACTGCCCGCGCAGCGATTCCGAGGTGAGCGGACGTTTCTCCGCCGCTTGCAAGGGCATCAACGACTGCGCCGCGACCGTGAGGCCGGAACATTTCGCTTCGAGTCGCAACCGCTCTCCTGCCCGTCCGGCGACGACGAGATCGAGGGGCCGTTTTGTCTTGGGCAGATCGCCGGACCAACTTTTACGCAGTTCCCGGTTGAGTTGGGGGTCGTCGGTTTTCCAGATGCGATGGCCGGGCTTGATTGCCGAGAAATCGATTTTCCCATGTTCGAAGGCCAGCCGCAAAACCCCGTCGCGTTGCGCGGTGGCCTGGTAGACGCGCCCGCCCTGCTCGTGCTCGGTATCCCCGCCCGTATCGACCACAAGGCCGTCGCCGGGGCGCACGGGAACCTGCGGTCGGACCTCGAGATAATTCTTTCCCAAGGTAGTCACCTCACCCACGAAAGCGCCCCGCTTTTTGCCATAGCGGGCATGGACCAGCCGCTGATGGTTGACCCCATGCATCCAACCGGAGTAAAGACCTCGCGAGAAGGCCATTTCCAATTTATAGCGATCCTCCGGCCTGATCGCCGCAGTCTGCTTCTCCCAAGCTTGGTCGATGGCGCGACGATAGACCTGCGTGACGGCGGCGACATATTCGGGGGTCTTGAGTCGGCCCTCGATCTTGAAGGAAACGACGCCCAGGCGCATCAGTTCGGGTATTTCCTCCACCGCCGCGAGGTCCTGTGGGGAAAGCAGGTAGCGCCGGTCGCCAAGGTCGCGTTTAAGACCATCGACGACCAATTCGTAGGGCAACCGGCAGGCCTGGGCGCACTCGCCACGGTTGGCGCTACGCTGGCCGAGCGCCTCGCTGGTCAGGCATTGGCCCGAGTAGGCCACACAAAGCGCGCCATGCACGAAAACCTCCAGCGGCAAGCTCGATTCCGCCCCCGAGCGGAATTTCGCAAGATCGCGCAGGGAAAGCTCCCGGGCCAGGACCGCCCGTGAAATGCCGACGCGCCGGGCGAAGGCAATGCCCTCCGGTGAGGTCAACGTCATCTGGGTCGAAGCGTGGAGGCGGAAATCGGGCACCAGTTCGCGAGCGAGAGCGGCGAGACCGAGGTCCTGCACGATCGCCGCATCGACTCCCGCCCGTTGCAGGGCCAGTAATTGCTCGGCCGCGGCAGGGAGTTCGTCGGTAAAGATCAGGACGTTGAACGCGACGTAGCCTTTCACCCCATGGCCATGGAGAAAGTCCATCAAAGGCACCAGATCGGCGACCGTAAAATTGGTCGCCCTCATCCGGGCATTGAAGGCGGGCAGGCCAAAGTAAACCGCATCGGCGCCGTTGGCCACGGCGGCCCGGGCGCACTCCCAGTCACCGGCTGGCGCAAGAAGTTCGGGCTTCATCGCCAGCCCGGTTGACCAGGCATTGTTCGCTGCTGATGAATCATGTACATCTTTTATAAACTCTGTGCTAAAAACCGTCCATGGAAAGACGGCCCATTTACTTATCTTTGATCCTGTGGTTCCTCGTTCTTTGGGCCACCGGCTGCTTCTTGACTCTAGCATGGAATTATACCTTGTTAAAGAAAACCACCATCGACGCGGCTTTGACCGATGAGATTTTCCTTGGGACCCGCGTTCCGATCATCGAGAGATTCATCCTGAACGAAGTTTGCTTTGTTTTGTTTATTGTCACCGCCAAGTTCATGCTGGATGGCGAAAATTGGGCACGCTCCGTCTACGTCGGCTGGATCATTCTCTGGCTCGGCTTTTGCGGTTATAAAAGCTGGAATATAATCCAGGTTCTGCCCAACGCCTTTTTCCACGCTGCCGTCATCGTTTTGATCTTTCTACCACCGGCCAATCGTTACTTTGTGCCCGATTACAAGCGATTTTCAGCCGTTTGAATTTAAAATGTCATTCGTCTCGATTTGAACGTCATTGCGCCATCACCGCAGATTTCCGGTCGCAAAAAATCATTCTGTTCTTTTTTTCAAATCGCAGGCATGTTGCCTTTCCGTCGAAATTTTCACCCTACCCAGCTTACCCCGCTATGAACATCCACGAGTACCAAGCCAAAGAACTCATGACCAAATTCGGTGTCGCCAATCCTCCGGGAGGCGTCGCTGCCACTGCCCAGGAAGCCCTCGCCGTCGCCCAGTCGCTCAAGACAACCGACCTCGTCATCAAGGCGCAGATCCACGCGGGCGGACGCGGCAAGGGAACCTTCACCAACGGGTACAAAGGCGGCGTGAAACTCTGTACCACGGCGGAGGAAGCGAAAGAGATCGCGTCGCAGATGCTCGGGCAGACCCTGGTGACCGTGCAGACCGGCCCCGCAGGCAAACTGGTCAGCAAGGTGCTGGTGGCACAATCCAAGGAAATCGCCCGCGAACTTTATTTCGCCATCGTCCTCGATCGCGAAGCGCAGGCACCGGTCATCATCGCCAGTACCCGCGGCGGTGTGAATATCGAGGAAGTCGCCGAGCACACCCCCGAGCTGATCTTGCACCGACGGATCGATCCCGCTCTCGGACTCCAGCCCTACGAAGCGCGCATCCTGGCCGAATATCTCGACCTCAAGGGCGAACAGCTCAAGCCCGCCTGCGCCATCTTCCACGCGCTCTACAACCTTTTCATTCAGACCGACTGCTCGCTCGTCGAAATCAATCCGCTCGTCGTGACCAAGCAGAACGAAGTGCTGGCCCTTGACGCCAAGTTCAATTTCGACGACAACGCGCTGTACCGCCATCCCGACATCCTCGCCTACCGCGACGTCACGGAAGAAGACGCGCGCGAAGTGGAAGCCAGCAAGTTCGGGCTGAACTACATCGGCCTCGACGGCAACATCGCCTGTCTCGTCAACGGCGCGGGCCTGGCCATGGGCACAATGGACATCATCCAGTACGCGGGCGGCAAACCGGCCAACTTCCTCGACGTCGGGGGTGGCGCCAACGAACAGCAGGTGACCGAGGCGTTCAAAATCCTGGTCTCGGACAAGAACGTGAAAGCGATCCTGGTCAACATTTTCGGCGGCATCATGAAGTGCGACACCATCGCCCAGGGCATCATCAATGCCGTCAAGGCCGTCTCGCTGCCCGTCCCGCTCGTCGTGCGGCTGGAGGGCACCAACGTCGCCGCCGGCAAAAAGCTCCTTCAGGAATCGAACCTGCCGATCATCGCGGCGGACGATCTCGCCGATGCGGCCAAAAAAGTCGTCGCGGCCGTTAAGAAATAAATCGTCACCCCTAAAGCTATCTTACCGAACCAGCACCCTCTTCCACCGCGACAAGATGAAGACCCGATACCATAGTTTGCGACTCGTCATCGCCGAAGATAAAGACCCGGGAATTATTGGGGGCAACGGCCGCATGGTCGGAGGTGGCAATAAAATATTCCCTTCTGTCGGTCGTCCTGATCTTGAACGGCACGAACGGTGCAGCGCGCAGTAATTCTTTAATTCTTTGGATCATATTCTTAGCTCCCTACTACTCTTCCCCATGATCAAAGTCAACGAAGCGGCCTTCTTCGGCTACCCTGTCACCGACTTGGCAAGGGCGCGCAAGTTTTATGAGGGCACTCTGGGCCTCAAACCTACCGGGGAACCAACCACGGTTCCATGGATTGAGTATGAGCTGGGCAACGCCACACTGGGTCTCGGCGCTTATCCCGGATGGAATACGTCCCGCGACGGCGCCATGATCGCCTTGGAAGTCGATGATTTTGCCAAGGCGGTTGCGGAACTGCGACAAAAGGAAATCCCTTTCCATTACGAGCCAACCGAAACCCCCGTTTGCCATTTTGCCATCGTCCGGGATCCCGACGACAACGCCATCATGATCCACCAACGCAAACCGGGCCACTCCTAAACCTCTTACTTCTTAGCTCCCCCTCCACCTCAACCTCCACCCTCATTTATGTCCATCCTCGTCGATCGCAACACGCGCCTGCTTGTGCAGGGCATCACTGGAAAAGCCGGCGGATTCCACGCCAAACAATGCCTCGAATACGGCACCAATGTCGTCGCGGGCGTCACCCCCGGTCGGGGCGGCGAAACCTGGGAAAGCAAGGTGCCCGTCTTTAACACCTCCTACGAAGCGCGCCAGAAAACCGGTTGCAATGCCACCATGATTTTTGTCCCGGCGCCCGGCGCGGCGGACGCAATCCTCGAAGCCGCCGACGCGGGCATCGAATTGATCGTCTGCATCACCGAAGGCATCCCCGTCATCGACATGATGCGGGCCAAAGTCGGCCTGCGCGACAAGAAGGTCCGCCTCATCGGGCCGAACTGTCCCGGCATCATCACCCCCGGCCAGTGCAAAATCGGCATCATGCCCGGCTACATCCACAAGCCCGGCAAGGTCGGCGTCGTTTCGCGCAGCGGTACGCTGACGTACGAGGCCGTCTGGCAGCTCACCTCGCGCGGTCTCGGCCAGAGCACCTGTATCGGCATCGGCGGCGACCCGATCAACGGCACCAGCCACACCGACGCGGTGCGGATGTTCAACGAAGACCCGGACACCGAAGCGATCATTCTCATCGGTGAAATCGGCGGCACGGGCGAGGAAGACGCCGCCGCCTACATCAAGGAACACGTCAGGAAGCCGGTCGCGGCGTTCATCGCCGGAGCCACCGCGCCTCCGGGACGCCGCATGGGCCACGCCGGGGCGATCGTCTCCGGCGGCAAAGGCACGGCGGCAGGCAAGATCGCCGCGCTCGAAGCGGCCGGGGTCGGCATCGCCCAGACTCCCGCCGACATGGCCGACGCGCTCATCAAGCGGATGAAGTAGCGATTTGGAATAAAACCTTGGCAGCGGTCTACCGACTGCTGCTTTGTTTTATGCGCCTCGCCTCTGTTTTTCGACGGAGTAATGCGTCACTCACTCCCTCCCAAATTATCCGGTGGTGGGAACTCCGTCGTTTACTTTTCAACCTCATCGTGGGTGTGGCAGGATTGCTCACCTGTTTTATTTGTGTTCTTAGCGACTGTCTTCCCGATCCTCCGATCTTTGCCGTTTTAGGGATCGTGGTTTATGCCCTTGCCGCCAATCTCTGTTACACCTTCGGCTGGGTTGCGGAGATCGTTGCTGTCGCTTTTTGGAAAACCCGGGCTTCCTCCTTTGGAGAAATATCGTTTGCTCTCGGAATCTTCTTCTCTGCGCTGCTTACTCTGTTACCCATCCCCATTTTCGTTCTCGGTGCGTTAATCCGCTGGGGCTTCTACCCAGCTCACCCTTGATTCTATCGATCAGCGGCGATCCATCACTGTCGCTCTAGAGACATCTTCAATTCTCTCCTCTTTCTCCAGGCTAAAAGCATTCCTGCCTTCCCATCCCTTTAATCATATTAATCCCATCCAAAATTCCCCCTCGGAAATCCCGTTAATTCCGTCAAAAAATCAGCCATGCCCTCCCCACGAATCACAAATCCTGCCCCACCGCCTGCAACTGCTGGTACTGGTCCAGCGTCTGGCGCAGAAAAACGAGGTTCGCCTCGATCTGTTTCTCGAGATCGGCATGGTGCGGCGTCTCGAAAACGATCTCGAATGGACGGGGGCGCGTCTCCGGCGCGGCGCACAGCATGCCCGGATAGCCTTGGCGGATCAGGCCGTTGCGTGAGGTGAAGTTATCGATGGTCGGATCGCAATTGCGCGGGAGCACTTTCTCCGCGGCCTGCAGCGCCGGTTCCACCACATGCTGCGTAACCTGTGCGCCCAGCGCAAAGGCGTAAAGTCCGGCGGACTCGTCGTCGGCGTGGAGCGAGACAAAGCCGTCGAAGCGGAGGGTGCGGATTTGCCGCTCGAGCAACTGCACTTCCGGCTCGCGCGACCCGGTCCAGAACTCCCGATTCAAGTCGCGTCCGCTGCGGGAAAAGCGGGTGCCCAGTTCGAAGCCGGAGGGGTTGCAGAGCGGGTAGACGTAAAGCTCGTACCCGCGCGCCAGGCCCGGGTTGCGCTCCAGCTCCAGAAGAAAGCGGACGGCGGCATGGATCCCGGCGGTCTCGTCGCCATGGACTCCGGCGAAGATGCCGACCCGGAAGTAGTCGCCGCCGCTGCGGGGGCCGACGAAGAGATGCTGCTCCATGGAATAAGGGGTGCGGTCCGCCGACCAGGTGCCCAGAGTGGTGGAAAGCCAGGGGGCCTTGGCCTTCAGCAGCGGGGCAAGGGGTTCTCGATAGCTCTTGGGTCTGGCTTGTTCCGGGGAAGGATGGGACACCGTGTAAGGATTGTGGTCGATCCGAAGGGTTGGCGCAAGCCGGAGTGTCGCCGCCGTGGCCGCGCCATTCCATTGCCTCAGCCCTAACCTCCCTACTGCATCGTATCCGGCCCCGCCGGGGTCGAATCGGACTTCTTCGCTATCTGCCCGTCGGAAAGCTTTTCGCGCGGCTCGTTCGGGTTCTCCTCCAGACCGCCGACCACCACCACATTCCCGTCGTCCGTTTTGCGCAGCACCGGTGGAATCTCGCGATACGTCCGGAAAACCGCCTGATGCTCGATTTTTCCGTCCGGGTCGGCCCGGGTATACAGATAATTCCCCATCGCGAACGGATGCAGGATATGGATGTTCCCCTGCGGATCGAAAAAGACTTCCGGGTCGATGAACGCCGCCACTTCGCCCAGCCCGATGTTCGCGTAGACCAGGTTTTCCGTCGGGCTCTCCACCCGCAGGTAAAGCAGCGTCCGATCCCCTGCGGGGGAAAAGCGCACCAGGGAGTAGACCCGCTGCGCCCCGCTCGCCATGTGCGCCTGGCTCCAGACGGTCTGTCCTTTTTGCACGTTAAACGCCGTGTTCTCGGAAATGATCTGTCCCTGCCCCGGCAGGTCGATCACGGCGTTCGCGCGATACTCCCCCTCCTGCCGAAAGCTGAAGAGTGGCGTCAGGTTGACCCGCAGTGTCTTGCTCTCCCCGGCCTTCAGCGTCAGCGGTGAAAAAGTCGCCGGGCGTTCCGGCCGTACCGGAAGATAATTCTGCTGGCTGTGGCGCGAGACCAGGAAGGAAAGCCACGGTTGGCCGTCGTAGTTGTCCAGCACCAGGTCCGTATCGCCCACATTCTCCACCGTGACCAGCAGGTCCACCCGCTCGAAAAGCAGGAACTCGGACCGTTGCGTTTGCGCGGAGACCTGAACCTGGGCCGAAGCGTAAACGCCCGCCAGAAAGAGCCATAGAACACCGCCAATGGCTAGTTGTCTCATACTCGTAATCACGCTATCCCTGTGGGTGAAGAAAACAAGCCGAATCCGTTTTTTAGACGTGAAATCCCCCGCCTCGCGGGCATCCTCTTCGGCATGAATTCCGGAAACCCAGGCCCCAAGCTCACCGTCGTTGTTCTTGGTTCCGGAACGTCCCAGGGCGTCCCGATGATCGGTTGCCACTGCCCCGTCTGCCTCTCGACCGATCCACGGGACCAGCGCACCCGCGCCTCCATTTATCTGGAGACGCCCGAGGTCAAAATCCTCGTCGATACCTCGCCCGAGTTACGGCTGCAGGCCGTCCGCGAGGGAATCGACCAGGTGGACGCGGTGCTCTTCACCCATCCTCATGCCGATCACCTCATGGGCCTCGACGATCTCCGGCGCTTCTGTGAACTGGGCGGAATGGTCTTGCCCATCTACGGATCGCCGACGACGCTCGCACAGATCGAACGCACCTTCCCCTACGCCTTCAATCCCAACCAGGTGATCAAGACCTATGTCCGGCTGAAGGCGAACGTGATCGAGGGGCCGTTTACGCTCGGCGGGCTGGAAGTGACCCCGCTGCCGGTGCCGCACGGCGCGACGGCCACGCTGGGGTTCCTCTTCGGCCAGAACGGGCGGAAGCTCCTCGCCTACCTGAGCGATTGCTCGGCCGTACCGGAGGAGGTGCGTGCCATCGTGGCCGGGGTCGAAGTGCTCGTCATCGATGGCCTGCGCGACAAACCCCACCCGGCACACCTCACGGTCCAGGCCGCGGTGGAAGTGGCCAGGGGCATCGGCGCGGCGCGCTCCTTCATCACCCACCTGACCCACGAGAAGAGCCATGTCGACCGGGAAAAGGACCTCCCGACCGGAATGGGCGTCGCCTTCGACGGAATGCGCCTCGAATTTGCCTTGGTGCCTTAAATGGCCTCAATAGCCTGAATGCCCAGTCTGACCTAAATTAATAGGCCACACTGAACATTTAGCAGCGGCGCAGCCGCCCCACCCGACCAATCAGGAGGGCAACGCCACCCAGGAGCAGGAGCCACGTGCGAGGCTCCGGGACGGAGGCGGGCGTTACCGTGACGACCAGGTATCGACCGTTGGCCACGCTGATCGTTCCGAGGTAGGAGCTGCCGATGGTGCCGGTCGTATCGGCCCCCAGGTACCCTTCGATATCGCCCGCGGCGGAGGTAACGACCAGCTCGTAGGTGCCGACTCCAAATCCGGAGAGGGCGACGAAGCTAAAGTCGGAGAATTGCTGGCCGTTGAGGTCGAGGATACCTCCCAGGATATCGACCTGGTCGCTCGCGCCGATGGCGCTCAGGTCGAAGGCCACCTTCGAGCCGTCGACCACATTCACGATCGAGCCCGAATTCACGGCCAGGGTGAGGGTCGAGGTACCGCCGCTTCCCGCGCTGGGGCTCAGGATGGAGCCGGCGGCAAGGTTGATGGCGATGCCCGTCGCGACGCCGGACGTATTGATGGTGCCGTTGCCGCCGAGGGTGGCGCCGCCGGCGACATCGACCGCGCCGGTGCCGGTGGACGAGGTGCCATCGGCGAGCAAGACACCGCTGCTCACGGTCGTTCCGCCGGTGTAGGAGTTCGAGCCGGTGAGCTTCAGGGTGCCCGCTCCAGACGAGTTGAGCGCGCCACTGCCGGAGACCGCGCCCGAGACGGTCAGGGTGAGGCCGGAAGCGGTGTTGACCGTCGTGTTGGCGTTGAGGACGAGGGGAGCCGAAATGAGGTTGGACGTGCCGGAGTCGGAGATGGTGGCCGATCCGGAGGCAGCGTTGAGGGAGAGGGAACCGCCCGTGCCTTGAGCGAGGGTGTAGGTTGTCGAGGTGGCGTTGAAGGCGAGCGAGTTGAGGCTTGGATTGGCACCATCAAGCGTGACCAACTCGGTAGCGCTGGCGACGTTACCGAAGGTGGCCGTGTCCGAGTTGACGAAGCCCGGATCCAAACCCGGCGAGCCTTGATTGGCACCCCAATTCGTTCCGAATCCCGTGGCGAGAGTACCCCAGGAACCGCTGCCCGTGCCATTGGCCCATTGGCTGTGACCGGTGTAAACGTTCACATTCGTGGTGCCCACCGGTCCGCTGAGGTTGGCCGCACCGCCAATGGTCGCATTCGTCGCAGAGCCAACGCCGGCGGTAATCGTCGAGGCGCCAGCGGTGGTGCCGGTCAAGGTTTGGGTGGCCGGGGGAGTGCCCGAGGCGCCTAGCGCGACATTCGTGCCACTGCCGTTCGTGGTCGTTCCCATGGATTCGCTGGAGTCGGTCGAAGTCAGATCGTCATAGTCCAACAAATCATCCGTACCGGTACCCACATTCGTGATGGTGGTGGTGACGGTGGTGGTGCCGCCAAAGTGGACGTAGAGGTTCGCAGCGGATACCGCCAAGGCATAGTTTGTGGCCGTCGTGGCGGGAGCGGTATCGAGCAGCACTTTACCTGGGGTCGAGTAGTCCAGCCGATACCCGGTGGGGGTGGTGGTACTGGCAAAAGTACCGTCGACCGTGCCGCCGGTGATGAGCGTGTAGCTCATGAGGGTGGCTCCTCCTCCGAGGAGAGTAATATTCAGCACGGCGCCGGGGTTGATGTTAACCGTGCCGCTGGAGGCGAGCGAATCGGTGCTGGAATTGCCCAGGGAGATCCCGAGGGTACTGGTGGAGGTAAAGGTGATATCTCCCACGCTGAGCGTACCGAGAGTCCCAACCGTGGAACCACCGGGATTGACTGTTCCGTTGACGATCAGCGGAGTCGATCCGCCCGTGCCGCTATTGACGGTGCCATAGCCGGTCAACGTCTGCCCAGCATAGACATGGAATCCGCCGGGTACGGTGTGGACGTCGAAGGTGGCTCCGGTCCCAACGGTGATGGTCCCCGTGGTGGAGGTGTTCGTGTTGTTGGTGGTCACGGCCAGGGTGCCGCTTTGAATGCCGGTGTCGCCGCTGTAACTGAGGACGCCGATCAGTGTTTGGACGCCCGATCCCATCATGGTGACGTCACCCGGTCCGGAGATGGCGACGTTGGACGAGACAGAACCCTGGCGGTCGAAGACCAAATTACCGTTATTGACGATGCTCGACGTGGAGTTAACGGTGCCATCGTGACCGGTGGTGCCATCGCCGAGTTGCAGCGTGGCTCCCGAATCGATGGTGGTCGCCCCGGTGTAGACATTGGAACCGGCGAGGGTCAACATGCCGGTACCGGTGAGGGTCAAACCGCCCGTGCCGGAGATCGAGCCGTCGTAAGCGGCGGGGCTGGTGTTGTCTCCGCCGACGGTCAAAGTAGCCGTGGTGAGAGTAATATTGCCCCCGGTCGTGCCGCCGCCGGTGAGCGAGCCGATGGTATTGCTATTTCCGGACAGATTCAAGTTGGCCCCGGAGACATTGGCCATGACGACGGCGGAATTGGGGCTGAGCGCCTGGGTCGAGCCTGCGGCGAGGGTGCCGGAATTAACCGTCGTCGCGCCGGTGTAGGTGTTGGTCCCGGAAAGAGTGAGCGTGCCGGTTCCGGCCTGGGTAATGCCGCCGTTGTCGGTAATGGCGCCGCTAAGCGCGGTGTTGCCCACGCCTTGAACGGTGAGGATGTCCGAACCAGTGTCAACCGCTCCGCTGACGGTCAAGGTTCCGGCATCGGTCTGGATGGTGCCGGGACCGTTCAACACGATCGAGCGATTGGGTCCCAAGTCGAAACCGGAAGCGGTAGCCTCGAGTGTACCGCCATTGAAGCCGAGCGTATTCGTCGAGGAAGCGTTACCGAGATTAGTGCTGGCGGAGATGGCCAGGGTGCCTCCGTTGAGATTTGTCATGCCGGAATAGGTGTTCGTACCGGAGAGAGTCAGTTTACCGGTGCCGGTCTTGGCGAGGCCTCCGGTACCGGAGATCGTGCCCGCGTACGCAGCGGGGCTGGTGTTGTCCGCACCGACAGTCAGGGTGGCGGAGCCGAGGGTGACGTTGCCGCCGGTGGTGCCGCCGCCGGTAAGCGAGCCGATGGTATTGTCGTTTCCGGCGAGTGCCAATGTAGCGCCTGCCACATTGGCCAGGACGACTGCGGAGTTGGGGCTGAATGCCTGGGAGGCACCGGCGCCGACAGTGCCGGCGTTGATGGTGGTCGCACCCGAATACGTGTTTGCCCCGGAGAGAGTCAGTGTGCCGGTACCGGTCTTGGTCAAGCCGCCGGTGTCGGAAATCGTTCCGCCGACGGTCGTATTGCCGGTTCCGGTGACGGTGAGCAAATGTCCGCCATTGTCGGTGTTTCCGCCGATGGTCAAAAGTGTCGCGGCGTTGTTCGTCCAGCTTTGTGCGCCGGCCAAGGCGAGGGCGGGGTCGAGCGTAACGGCGGCCGCTCCGCTGTTCACGGTAATCCCGGAAGTACCGATGGTGAGGATGTTGCCGTCGTCATTGAGGGTGACGCCGGTGGTGTCGTTGACGACTATGCCCAGGATGCTGATATTCGAACCGAGGATCATGGCGCCCTCGTTGGAGGGCGAGGTGGCCGAGAAGGTAAGCAACGTGACCGATCCGGGGGTCTGCGAGGTGATGGCGGTGCCCGCCTGATTGGTCGCCCAGTTACTGAGCGTGGCACCGTTGGAGGCCGCCCAGACATTGGGAGCGGCGGCAAAACCGCCTTTCCAGTATTCGGCGGTCTTGGTCGTGGCCGAAGCGACGTTGATGCTGACGGCGGTGCCGTTATCGGTGAGGCCGGAGAGGGTGACATTGGGCAGATTGTAGACCAGCCCGAGCTGGTAGGTGGCGGCATTCAGCCCGCCGGACGCGACGATGAGATTATTGCTGCCGAGGGTGAGCGGCTGACCGGAGATGCCGTAGACGTTGATGGTGATGGTTCCGCCAACCGAGGCCGCACTCGAGCTGACGATTTCCGACTGGCTGGCCGTGCCGCTGAGGGCGGTACCGATGGTGCTACCACCGGCCAGGGTCAAAACGCCGGTGCCGAGATTCAAGGCCCCGGCGGCGGTGGGGTCGTAGCTAAAATTAGCGCCGGAAGCGACCGTAAGATTGCCATTGAAGCCCAAGGCGGAGGTGGTGGTCCCAATCAACGTGCCGGCGGTGACCGTGGTGTTGCCGGTGTAGGTGTTGGCACCGGAGAGGGTCAACGACGAGGTGGCGCTATTTTCGATCACGCCGGTCACGTTGGAGCCGATCACTGAGGAAATCGTCGTCGACCCGGCCATGGTACCGGAATTGGTAATCGTACCGAGATTGTTGACGCTATTGGTGGAGAGGGTGATGCCTTTGGCGGTAGCGCTATCGTTATCGAGAGCCAGATTGCCGGTACCGGTCACGCCGCCGCTGACAGTGAGGACTTTGGTGCCGAGGGCATTGGTCAGGGTGGTGCCGCCAACATTCACGGTAAGGGCGGTGCCGCTGACGGTCAGCGGCGAGGTCGTGCTGTCTTGCATAACCGCAGTGACATTCGATCCGATGCCACCGGTAATTGTGACGCTGCCCGCGCCCGTACCGGAGTTGACGATCATTCCGGCATTGTTGACGCTTGCGGTGGTGAGGGTGATGCCACCATTAGTCGCGCTGTCGTTATCCAAGATCAGGTTGCCCGTTCCGGCGACACCGCCTTTCGCCGTGAGCAGCTTGGTACCGAGGAGGTTGGTCAGCGTGGTGACGCCGGTGGTGCTATCGACGGTGATGAGCGCCGCAAAAGTCAGGGCGGATTTCGTGCTGTTCTCCGTGATCGCCGAGACCTTCGGTCCAACCCCGCCGGTACTGATGGTGGTCGTGCCCGTACCGGTACCGGAATTGGTGATTGTGCCGGTGTTATTGACCACGCCGGTCAGGGTGATTCCGCCTGCGGCATTGTCGGCGAAGGTAAGATTAGAGGTGCCGGAGATGGCGCCGCCTTCGGTGAGAGTTTTCGCGCCGGCATTGGTTACGGTGATATTGCCGGCATTGAGCGTGATGGCCCCGGTGCCCAGGTTGAGGGCCTTGGTGCCGCCGAAGGTAAAGCTGCCGTTCCAAGTCTGAAGGTAGGCATTGGAGAGGGTCAGCGTGCCGCGGGTATCGTCGAACGTCGTGCCCGCATCGATGGTGAATGTACTGCCAGCGCCGCCAAGGGCGGAAGCGTTGTCGATGTCGAGCAGACCGGACTGAAGGGTGACGCCCCCGGTGAAGGTATTTGCCGCGTAGAGGTTGGTCGCGCCGCCGGTGGTATCGATGACCAGGGAAATGGTTCCGGTCGAACCGCCATCGCTGACGATTCCGCCGAGCTTGGTTCCGCCCGTGCCCGTACCGTCGAAGGTGAGGACGAAGGGGGAGCTGTTGCCGAAATTCGTGATGGCGCCGACGGTGAGGAGACTCGTAGAGTTGTTGGCCCAGCTTTGGCTGGCACCGATATCGGTCGAGGTGGCGCTGATCGTGACCTTACCGGAGTTGGGATTGATGACGAGGCCGTTCGCGCCGATCGAAAGCGCCGTGCCCGAGATGGTGAGCGCACCTGTTGCGGTTGTTCCGTCACCGACGACGATACCGGAGATGCTAGTCGTGCCAGCGTTGGGTTGATTGGCATAGGACCCTAAATCAAAGAGGGCCGTATCCGAGGTGAGGTCATTGGCGGGAGCGGCGGTGCTCCAGTTGGAGCTGGTGGCCCAGGCCGTGCTCGTATCGCCCGTCCACTCCTCTATCGTTGCAGAGGCGTCTCGTTCCGACAGTACCACAAGAGCTGTGATAGCCATCAAGGACCGGACGGATTTATTCATGGATTAGTCAGATTCGTGCGCGTCTTCGGCTTCAGTAAAACTCATTTGACGCGAAAGCTTAGCACATTTTACAAACAGAACGAGACCTTTTTGAGGTATTTACAATGTACCAGATAAGGAAAGCGTGTTTCATGCCAATAAGAGCCAATTTGGAACGGAATTCTCGATGGGACGAGGGTCTTCCTGAAATTGGGTGGATGGTAACGGGTACTTGGTTAATTTCGAGAATGGTTCTATGTTGTGCGTAGCGTGGTCCTGCACTTTCGAGTTGTCGGGTGGATGGCAGCCTTGTTGGGGCTGATGGGCGGGGTGTCTTCTCTCTCTGCGGACGACACAACCCGTGCGTCGGCCTCAGAGACGACGACGAATGGGGCGAGTTCGACTTTTGTGGAGAACCATCCGGAGTTAACGCAGCCGGCGGCACCGGATTTGCCCAATTTGACGTTGCAAGAAAAGCCGGCGGCGGAAGACGAATCCGAGACAGCAACCTTGCCTCCGGTGAAAACGGAGGCAAGCCCGGAGGAAGACCCGGCGGCGCATGTGGAGGAGTTGGCACAGCATCTCCTGGTGGTGTACAACACGAACGATCCGGACAGCGAGGACCTGGCGGCGTATTACGCAGGGGCGAGGAACATCCCGGCGGAGCGGATTTTGGGGATAACGTGTCCGACGAAGGAGGAGATCAGCCGGAGCGACTACGAGGAAACGGTGCGGCAGCCGATTATTTCCTATCTGTGCCAGAAGAACCTGATCGAGCGGCACAGTGCGCAGGTGCGGATGGGGGAGTTGACGATGAACCTGCTGACGACCACACGGAACGAAATTTGGGCGATCGTGCTGATGCGGGGGATACCGCTGAAGATCGCGCCGGACCCGAGCGAGACGCGGAGCATGGAGAGTGCGCCGGAGTTGCAGACGAATGCGGCGGCGGTGGACAGCGAACTGGCGTTGCTACCGATCTTCGGCCTGCCGAAGGGGGGCTTTGTGCCGAATGTTTTTTACGACGAGAAGGCCACGGGAATCAAGCGCGTGGGGCCGGAGCTGGCGAAGTCGATCATTTTGGTGACGCGTCTGGACGCGCCGACGCCGCTGGAAGTGCGGCGGATGATCGACGACAGTCTTTACGCGGAGAAGAACCGGCTGGCGGGGCTGGCGGTGGTGGACAGCCGGGGGATGACGGACGCCAAGAACGGGTACACGCTGGGAGATGTGTGGCTGCGGAGCGCGCGGGACCGGCTGGCGATGAACGGGTGGATCGTCGAGTTCGACAATCACGACGAGATCATCCCGGCGACGGACCCGTGCAATCACGTGGCGTTTTACCTGGGGTGGTACGCACCGAATGCGGCGGGGCCGTGGGTGACGCCGCCGGACCGTTTTGTGCGAGGGGCGGTGGCGTATCATTTGCATTCTTTCAGCGCGGCGACGTTGCGGAGCGACGCCAGCAACTGGGCGGGGCCACTGATCGCGCATGGAGCGGCGGCGACCATGGGGACGGTCTACGAGCCGTACCTGATGATGACGCCGAACATCGATATTTTTACCAAGAGGCTGCTGGACGGGGATTATTTCGCGGAGGCGGCGTATGCGTCGGAGCGGGGGCTGTCGTGGATGACGACGGTGGTGGGGGATCCGCTCTACCGCCCCTTCCATACGCCGTTGCAGGCGACACCGGCGGAAGCGCGGCTGTTCCCGAACGAGCATGACGACTGGATCCTGTTGCAACAGACGCTGCACGACCTGGCCGCAGGGCAGATGATCGCGGAGACGAACCTGCTGAAGGAAAAGCTGGACGGTCCGGGCACGGGCGGGGTGGCGGCAGAGGGTCTGGGCGATTTGCTGGAGAAGCAGAAAGAATCCGCAGCGGTGGAGGCGGCGGTGGACGCATACCAGAAAGCGTTGCGGCTGGATACCGAGCCGGTGGACCGGATCCGGGTGGGGCTGAAGCTCACGCAGCATTACTTCAACCATGGGCAGGACGCCGAGGCCCAGGAGGAGCTGGAGTTGTTGCGGAATCTCTACCCGGTCGATGCGAAGAGGTTCGGGATCGCCGACCAACTCGTGCCGACATCGATTCCGCCAACGAAGCCCGCGCCGGAGAAGCCCACCGCGAATCAACCGGCGGTACCAGTTCGGCCGCCGTCGGGAAA
>CAJCII010000112.1 GCA_903970335.1 Bacteroidota bacterium
TTGCGGCGCTGGCTGTCGGACATCGACGATATTGCCGACATGGACATGGAAACGATCCAGAGCACGAGCTTTTATGCGTTCGACCAACTGCGGGCCAACGAGGCGATCGAGTACCGGAAGGCGCTGAAGAAGGAGCTGGACCAGATCGGGAACAACGTGAGCCGGATGAGCAGCCTGCCACGGACGAATAAATGAGGAACCGCCGTGAGGTTAAAAGCGGCAGTTGCTCAGGCCGTTTTTGTCGAGGTAATGCTGGTGATATTCCTCCGCTTTCCAGAAATCGGTCGCCTGCACGACCTGGGTGACGATCGGCTGGCTGAAGCGATGGGAGGCGGTCAACTTCGCAATGGCCACCTCCGCCGCCGCTTTCTGTTCGGGCGTGTAGTAAAAAATCACCGAGCGGTACTGCGTCCCGACATCCGGCCCCTGGCGATTCGGTGTGGTGGGATCGTGGTTGGCCCAGAAAACGTCGAGCAACTGAGCATAGGTGACCTTGGTCGGGTCGTACTCGATGAGCACGGTTTCGGCGTGGCCGGTCTGGTCGGTGCAAACGTCCTCGTAGGTCGGGTTCTTGAGCGTGCCACCCATGTAGCCCACGGTGGTATCGATCACGCCCGGCACCTTTTCGAAGTCCTCCTGCGAACCCCAGAAGCACCCCGCCCCGAAAGCCGCCTTGGCGAGGGCCGGTTGTTGCTCCGCCACTTCCTTGCCCGCCGCCACAAAGGTCATCGCCGCCGAGTTGAGGCAGTAGCGCAGTCCCGTCGGCGCGGGACCATCGTCGAAGACATGGCCGAGATGCGCGTCGCAACGGGCGCAGAGAATTTCGGTCCGCTGCATCCCGAAGCTGTCGTCCTCGCGCGTGACAACATTCTCGTCCGCCACCGGCTTGAAAAAGCTCGGCCAGCCGGTGCCCGAATCGAACTTCGCGACCGAAGCGAAAAGTGGCAGGTTGCAGCAAACGCAATGGTAAATGCCGTCCTGGTGATTATCGTAAAACGCGCCGCAGAACGCCGCCTCGGTCCCCTTCCCGCGCGTGATGTTGTATTGTTCGGTCGTCAATTGCTTGCGCCACTCGTCGTCCGTTTTGACCACCTTCGGGACTTCGATCGGATCGGTCAGCTTCCCACCCGGCCCCATGATCCGCACCTTCACCAGACCGGGACCGAAGCTACCCTTGTCGGGGGAAGCGGTGGCGCCGGGGAGCCGTTTGAGGATTCCACCGGTGAGGTAAGCGGTGGTCAACAACAGGGCGCTGCCGCCGAGACTACGGAGAAAATTTCGTCTATTCATTTAAACTTATACGGATGAGTCGATACCCAGGACATATTATCCTGCTCTTTGGGTAAGACGCAACGGGGCGTCCTTTATTCCCTGCCGGGCAATTTATCGCTGCGTAGTTGGCAATTGTCGCCACCCGGGCTTAGCTAGTGGTGGTGAAACCAGACCCCCTGCAACATTCGCACGCGCCGGAATATGTCGCGGAATTTCTCGGCACCGCGTGCATGGTTTTTTTCGGCTTAAGCGCGGTCGTCTTCGATTTCGGCCACGGCCTGCCGATGGAGCGGTGGTTGCCGGACCCGAGCCTGCGGCGACTGATCACCGGTCTGCTCTTCGCGGGCACCGGTTCGCTGGTCGCCATTTCCCCGCTTGGTCGGCTCAGCGGGGCCCATATCAACCCGTCCGTTTCGCTCGCCTTCTGGCTGAGCGGCAAAATGGGGCTGGTCGATCTCATCGGCTATGTCGTGGCCCAGATGCTCGGCGGCGTTGCGGGCGCGGCGGCACTTGTCGGCGTCTGGAAGCAATATGCCGCCAGTATCAATAACGGCATGACCCTGCCCGGCACCGGCTGGGAGATCTGGCAGGTCTTCCTTTCCGAGGTCTTCATCACCGCGTTGCTGGTGTTGCTCATCTTTATTTTTGTCAGCAACCGGAGCCTGATGCGTTGGACGCCGTTGATGTGCTGGATCGTCGTCGCGACCATGGTCTGGCTGGAGGCACCCATTTCCGGGGCCAGCCTGAACCCCGCGCGCAGCTTGGGTCCGGCCCTGGTCAGCGGCGTCTGGACCGGCCAATGGATCTATGCCATCGCGCCGCCGCTGGGAGGCGTCCTGGGCTTCCTCGTTTTTCGCTTCGCCTCCCGGGAGAATTGCGAAATCCTCACCGGAAAACTTTTCTTCGTTCCGCATTACCGCACGCTCTTCAACTGCACCGCCGGAACGCTTTCATCGAAATAGCAGGACAGGCGGTTGACAGATAGACCGTCGAATCATTAAGCTGATCCATGCGCTGGACGGCTTTTATCGCACTGGCAATCGTTCTCCCCGGGGCCTCGGCTCTGGCCGAAACGAGCCTCCCACGTCCGACGGCCGAACCGGACAATCCGGATGCCTACGGTCCCGCAATCGACCTCGACAAAGATGGGCCTTCCGCCGCCGATATCGGCCCGGTGCAAAAGCATTTCGTGCTTGTCTCGGAACCGAACCAGGCCGAAGCCGCCGAAAGCGATAACGCCTCTCTCGCCCGACACGAGAAAATTGCCTTGGACAAACGAATCAAGATCCCGAAAGTCCACGATGTTGAAGACGACGGCAGCTACAAGGGCGCAGGCAACCCGGCCCTCGATTACGAGATCAAATATATCAACTGGGGTGCCGTGACCCAGAAGCAGATCGTCGCCCGCCAAGGCCATTACTTCACCATCACCTGGGTCAACGACGGCCCGAAGGCCGACTTTACCGCGCGCTTCGAATACCGTCAGGTGAGAAGCAAGGAAATCGTCCGCACCCTGGTCCAACCCATGCCGCAGGTCTCCGGGGCGACCCGCTCCTATTTCGCCATCGTCAGCCACGCCTTTGCGATCAACGGCCCCGTTTCCTCGTGGCGCTTCACCGTCCTCAAGGGCGACACCGTCGTCGCCGAGGCCAAGTCCTTTATTTGGTAACTGCGCGCCCTGTGAACATCTTCTCCGAAATCATCGCCCAAGGCGTGAATCTAGCGCCCATCGAGGAGCGGATGAGCGCGTTCCAGATGATGCAACGGGGCGGCCCGTTGATGGCCGTCCTCTTCGTTTGCAGCGTGGTGGCGCTGGGGGTGTTCATCGAACGCATGCTCCACTACAAGAGCTGCCGCATGAATGTGAGCGAATTTCTCTCCGGTGTCCTGGCGTTGGTGCGGCGTCGCAGTTTTCCGGAGGCCATCGCCCGTTGCCAGGAGGGCCAGGGCCCCATCGTCTCGGTCGTCCTTACCGCGATCACCAAGCGTCATCTCCCGCCTGCGGAACTGCGCGAGGTCGTCCGGGAAGTGGCGCAACTCGCCGTCCCCGACTTGGAGGCCAATATCTCCCTGCTCGGCACCATCGGCTACGTCGCTCCGCTGCTGGGCCTGCTTGGTACGGTCACGGGGATGATCGACGCCTTCAGCCAGATCAACCGCACCAACGGCACCGCGTCCGTGGCCGAACTCTCCCAGGGCATTTATCTTGCGCTCATCACCACTGCAGCGGGACTCGTCGTGGCCATTCCCTGCTACATCGCCCACAACTTTCTCGTCGCCCAGGTGCACACGATGATCGCCGACATGGAACGGGCCGGGATCGAAACGATCCACACCCTGACCGACCTGCCCCGCAAGGACATGATCACCGTCCCTTTTACTCAGTCTCCGGAAAAGGACGGCGAAAAAGAGCAACAGGCCCGGAAGGCGTAGAAGCCTTCCGTATCGCCATCTGGCCCGACTTAGCTTAATCCGCCTTCGCCGCTGCGGCAGGCTTCGTGGCGCCCAACCGGGTAAACATCTTCGAGAAATCGCTCGAAGGCTGGTTCTTCCCGCTCAAGGCATTGGAACGTCCGACGAAGACCACGCCGTCGTCCATGGCGAGGCGGTTGCTGTGGATGTCTCCGTAGACTTCGGCCTTGCCGCGCACTTCGACCCGACCCGTCGCGTAAATGTTACCCTGGACCTTGCCGTAAATCAGCACGTCGTTCACCTTCACCTCGGCCTTGACCATGGCTTCTTCGCCCACCGTCAGCGTGCCGCCCTCGGACTCGATCGTTCCCTCCACGCGTCCGTGAAGTTGCAATTCGCCCGAAAAAGCGAGCGCGCCCTTGAACTCGCAGTCCGCCGTTAAAATCGTGGTGTTACTGCGCGTTGCGGCGTTTTGTCCGGCTCGAGCGGGATCGGTGGGAAGTGGTGGACGTTTGGAGGAGTCGAGGAATGTGGACATAGAGGATGGACTGTTTTAGTTGAGGCGGGCAAAGAGGTCAAGCAGGTGTGGTTCCCGCTTCGCACCAGCCGGGCTCAAAATCAGGAAAGAAGCATTTTTCTGATCAAGTCTTTAGATTCTCGCTGGATAATCTGGCGCTTGAGCGGGTGGACCACATGGCTGAGGATGAAATCCCGCAATTTTTTCATGTCGGCCTCGGTGCGGATCGGCGGGAAGAGATACAGCTCCTCCATGGCGAGGTCCATCAGGTCGCGCCCGGTCTGGCCCAGATACGCGACACACAACCGGCGAAAATGCCCCGCGAAGCTGTCGTCGGTCTCGTGCGATTCCTTGATCGAGTTTTCCGCCAGTTGGGCGACCTTGGCCATCGTCCGGTTCGACTCGAAGGCCTCCTCCGTGCGCAAGGCCCGGTCCAGCACTAGCACGGAGAGATTCAGCGGTTGCCGAAAATCGGACGGCTCCAGGTTCTTCTCCATGAAGACGACGAGGTAAAAATTCTTGGCGAAGAGCCGCGTGTAGACGGCATACTTGTCGTAGACCAGCCGGAATTCCTGGGTCAGCACCTTCGACTTCCAGCTAAACAGGGCCAGTTGGTAAAGCTGGGAGGCGATCCGCTTGAGGATGTCGTTGCTGTACTGCCCCGGCACGTCCCTCGCCACCGTGTTGTGGAACTGGTCGAAGACAAAGGCCGCCTTCACCCCCGGCAGGGCCGTCACTTTCCGCAGCGCATCCTCGAGTTTCGTGGCCATGGCGTTATTCGATCACCGCGTTGACCGCCGCCTCAAGATCGTCCTGAAACGCATCCTTGCGCCGGAGCAGGGTGACATACCCTTCGTCGTGGCTCAGGCCGACCACCTGGTATTTCTCGGTCTCGATCGCCCATTTCTCGCAACCGCCAAACCCGAGGGTATCCCCGACCGACTTCACCCGCTCGGCAAATTCCATCAGCCAGTCGGTATTTTCCGACTCCGCCTTGTTCGCCGTGTCCTGATAGATCACCGTGATCTTCCCCCGCTGGATATAGAGCAGCTTGAGCAGGCCCGAGATCGCCTTGTACCGGTCGTAGGGGCTGGACGGTCCGGTTTTCTGCGCGGCGAAAGCGGGCAGCGCCGGCAATTTTCCGCTGGTCGTCGGGACCAGGCCGGGATTGAGGAGAAATTCGAGCTTGTCCCAAAGCGAACGCTTGATGCCGAGCGGCAGGGGTGCCACGGTGTTCTCCGCCATCTTCCAAGTGACGATTTGCGCCAGCGCCTCCTTCCCCCACAGCGCGGCGTAATTGGCCTCGATCAATTCCCCCTCCTTGAAATAGAGAAACGCCGCCTCCCCGTTGTTGTCCGTCACCGTCAACATGCAATCCTTCAGGGGCAGACATTCCTTGCGAATGATCTCTTCCAGAGTTGCCGGACTTGCCATGAGACGCACTAAAGCACAATCGATTCCAATTGCAAAGGCCTCGTTCCTCTCCGGCTCCCCTCGCTGGAAAGCAAGGGAGGGATGACCGATTATTCGATTAGAAATTGAGAGATGAGTTGGGTCTGGGGTTCCTTGAGGACGAGGAAGGCGTCGTGGCCGAGGGGGGCGGGAATGATATGGTGGTGGGCGGTGCGTCCGGCGGCGCGAGCGGCGTGGAGGAGGGTGTCGAGACGCTCCGGGGAGTAGAGCCAGTCGGCGTCGTAGGAGAGGAAGAGGTAGCGGGCGCGGGTGGGGGCGAAGGCGGCGGTGAGGTCGCCGTGATGGGGTGCGGCGAAGTCGAAGTAGTCGAGGGCGCGGGTGAGGTAGAGGTAGGAGTTGGCGTCGAAGCGTTGGTGGAAGATGCTGCCCTGGTAGGCGAGGTAGCTTTCGACGGCGTAGTCGATGCCGAAGGTGTAGCTTTCCTTGTCGCCAGCCTGGAGTTTGCGGCCGAATTTGCGATCCATGGCACCTTCGCTGATGTAGGTGACGTGGCCGATCATGCGGGCAAGGGCGAGGCCGTTTTTGGGTGGGCCGTGGGGGGAGTCGTAGTAGTTGCCTTCGAGCCAGTGAGGGTCGTGCATGATGGCGCGGCGGCCGATTTCGTTCCAGGCGATGGCCTGGGCGTGATTGGTGTGGGCGGCGGCCATGACGATGGCGCGTTCGGCCATCTCCGGATAGAGTTGGGCGAAGGCAAGGGCGATCATGCCGCCCATGCTGGCACCGACGATGGCGTGGAGCTTTTCGATGCCGAGGTGGCGGAGGAGGTGGTGTTGGGAGCGGGCGATGTCGTGGAGGGTGAGGAGGGGGAAGGTGGCGGCGTAGGGTTGGCCGGTGGCGGGGTTGAGGGAGGCGGGGCCAGTGGAGCCTTTGCAGCCGCCGAGGACGTTGGCGCAGAGAATGAAGTAGCGGTTGGTGTCGAAGGCGAGGCCGGGACCGATCATGGGCGCCCACCAGCCCGGCTGGCCGGTTTCTTTGCTGAGGCCGGCGGCGTGCGCATCGCCGGAGAACGCATGCAGCACCAATATGGCGTTATCGCGGGCGTGGTTCAATGTGCCATAAGTCTCGTAGGCTACTTCCACTTGACGCAGAGTCACGCCGCAATCGAGCGCGAGCGATGCGAACGATATTCTTTGGGTTTCGACAGTGAATTCGGCCTCAACAGCGGTGGACATGGCGCTTTGCATTTGACGATAGCATGAGGATAGAGAGCATGCGTACTATTCTTCATCTACTCCTGGCGGCGGCTGCGGCGGGCGCACCGAAGGCCTCCGACGTCTATGCGC
>CAJCII010000113.1 GCA_903970335.1 Bacteroidota bacterium
TTCCGGGGCGACGGCTGCCAGTTACACGATCGACAACGTCTCGACGGGGAATGCGGGGAGTTATTCGGTGGTGGTGAGCGATAGCTATGGGACGGTGACGACCGGCGCGGCCACGCTGACGGTCAATTCGTTGCCGACCGATACGCCGACGTTGCCGCCATGGGGGCTGGTTTTGCTGGGGGTCGTGCTTTTTTTTGCGGCGAAGACGGGCTTGCGGCGGGTAAGCGAGAGGGGATGACCATTCGGCTCGACCGACGCAGATTTTTCAGGGAGGATTTTTGGGGTATCCGGTGACGACTTGGGGGTGCTGGAAATGGCGATTATTTTTCGGGGGCTGATCCTTCGAGAAGGTAAGGATGACGGAATCGTTGGGCGAGGGTTGAGAAGGAGGGAACGGTTTCGCACGGAGGACGGCAGAGGGTCGAAGAGGAGGATGGGACGGATGGGACGGATGGAGGGTAGGGCCTGAGCGGAATATTTTAACAGGAAATCATGAAGACATGAGGAAGGCGTTTTGAATTTGGGTAGAGAGGGTCGTTTGGAAGGAGCGGAGATCCTCCGGGGGCTGATCCTTCGACAACTCCTTCGACTTCGCTCAGGGCGCGGCTTGCTGCCGCGGTTGCGGAGGGATGACGGATTGTAATATGAATACGATAGGGCTCGCTGCGCTCGGGTTCCGTCGCACGGAGTGCGACGGCTACCTACGGAGGAAGGCACCGCCGCCAGGGACAGCGGCGGCTACCTTGGGGAATAGGTCAGGCCGGAGGCTGACCCTCCCCGGGGACGACGGCTACCGATGGAGGGTCGGCGGTCATAGATTGGCCCCCGGCCTTTTCAATTTAGTTTCCCCTGAAAGCAATTGCGCTGACGCGCAGGAATTGCCGCTACCGTCATGAGTCGCGAGAAATCGTCCAAACGCCGGAAGAACGACCAGCCTTCCCTCGTAGCGGAATGGAGGACGTGGTTCGCGGGAAAAAGCCCGGTGTTTCGCTTTGGGCTGAAGTTCGGTCTGCTGATGGCGGTGTTGTATATCCTGCTGGCGTTGCCGTGGTGCGACCGGATGCTGTTTTCGTATTTGCAGGCGAACGCGTGGCTGACGAACCTGATTCTGAACTGCCTCGGGCAACACAGTCATGTGAGCGGGGTGACGATTTCGTCGTCGCAGTTTGCGATGTCGGTGCAGCGGGGATGCGATGCGGTGGAGCCGACGTGGCTGTTTTGCGCGGCGGTGGTTTCGTTTCCGGCGACGTGGCGGCGAAAACTGATGGGGATTCTCATGGGGATGGTGGTGCTGCAGGTCCTGAACGTGGTGCGGTTGGTGACGCTGTTTCTGATCCACATCCATGCGCCGACGTTGTTCGATTCCGCCCACCTGGAGATCTGGCCGGTGATCTTCATCGTGGTCGCGATCCTGCTCTTCGTCGGCTGGAGGGGTTGGTCCGACAAGGAGATTTCCGGTCATGCTACGTAACCCGATCGTCGGTTTTTTGTGCCGGTTCGCGCTGATCTATGGGGTGTTGATCCTGCCGATTCCGCAGTGGAACGGATGGTATGCGCAATACTTCCGGGCGCTGGGCGAGACGGCATTCAGTCGGGAGACGGGGCAGCGGATCGTAAAGTTCGAGGAGCATCGGGACCCAAAGGGCCTCTCGCCGCTGGACAGTAGGATGATATTGAGCAACCGGGACCTGCCGGAGCAGGACGGTCACCGGTATTCATCGATGATCGACCTGGACACGCGGTCGATCGGGTGGATCCCGACGGCGCTGACGATGGCGCTGATTCTGGCCACGCCGGTACCGTGGGTGCGGCGGGGGTGGGCGCTGGTGTGGGGGCTGGCGCTGGTGAACATTTTTATTCTGTTCACGCTGCAATCGTTTATTTGGGACGAATCGCCGGCGGTGCAACTGACGACGCTTTCGCCATTCTGGCAAAGGGGGGCGGACGAACTGGAATACACGCTGATCGTGCAACTGGGGGCAAGTTTTTCGGTGCCGGTGCTGATTTGGATCCTGGTGACGTTCCGGCTGGAGGATGCGAAGCGGCTGAACTTGAATTAGCTGTCAAAATCGACGGGGCGGGATAAAATTCGTGCCATGTCCGCTGCGTTGCTCAAAGACCTGGCCCTCGGTACCCGTCTTGGGGACGAGGCGCAGATTACGGAGACGCTGCAAACGAGTCTGGCCCAGCAAACCTCGACCATCGGGGGGTTGATGGAGAAGCAGTTGGTGAACGAGCACGATTTTTTGCACCAGGTGTGCGCCCACTTTGGGTTGCCGTGGTGGGAGGCGGCGCTTCCGCCGATGGACGACAAGTTGCGCTCGCAATTTCCGGCGCGGCTCGCGCTGCGGTACCATCTCTACCCGGTGCGGTTGAACGAGAACGATCTGCATGTCCTGACCTACGATCCGTTCAACCTGACGGCGCGGCAGGTGATTGCGTTTGAGATCGAGGAGCCGGTGACGTGGTGCGTGGCGACGCGCCGGAGCATCCTCGCGGCGTTGCGGACCGGGTATGGCGTCGGCGCGGAGACGTTCGACGCGATCCTGGAGGGGCGGTCGGTGGACGATGCGACGCTCGATCTGAAGCAGGAGGTCAATGTGGTCGACGAGGACGACCCCGAGGCGACGGTGGTGAGTTTCGTGAACCAGATCATGCGCGAGGCGCTGGATGAGCGGGCCACGGACATTCACGTTGAGCCCCTGGAGAACGACTTGCGCATCCGGTACCGGATCGACGGCGTGCTGCACGAGGTGCCGGTGCCGTCGCGGATCAAGATGTTGCAGGCGAGCGTGGTATCGCGGATCAAGATCATGGCGCATCTCGACATCGCGGAGCGGCGGATGCCGCAGGACGGGCGCATCAACCTGGAGATGGAGGGGCAGCCGATCGACGTGCGCGTGGCGACGTTCCCGACGGTGTGCGGGGAAAACATCAGCCTGCGTTTGCTGGCGCGGAACCGGTTCGATTTTTCGCTGCTGGGCCTGACGCCGGAAGCGGAGAAGAAAATCCGCGAGCTGATTGCGCAGCCGAACGGGATCATCCTACTGACGGGGCCGACGGGTTGCGGCAAGAGCACGTCGCTCTATACCTTTCTCTCGATGCTCAACACGATGGAGCGGCGGATCGTCACGGTCGAGGACCCGGTCGAACACAAGCTGCCGGGAGTGATGCAAATCGCGATCAAGCCGGAGATCAACCTGACGTTTGCGATCGCGCTGCGGAGTATTTTGCGGGGCGATCCGAACGTGATCATGATCGGGGAAATGCGCGATTTCGAGACGTCGGAAATCGCCATCCGGGCGGCGCTGACCGGGCACCTGGTGTTCAGCACGCTCCACACGAACGACGCGATCGGGGGCATCACGCGCCTGGTCGACATGGGCGTCCAGCCGTTCCTGGTTTCATCGTCGGTGCGTGCGTTCCTGGCCCAGCGTCTGGTGCGCGTGCTGTGCCCGAATTGCAAACGCCCGGCGGAGCATCCGCCGCAATTCCTGGAACAAATCGGATTTCCGATGGCCTACACGGACCGGATTTTTCAGCCGAAGGGGTGCGAACTGTGCCGCCATACCGGTTACCAGGGACGCGCCGCGCTGTTCGAGATTTGCATGGTCACGCCCGCGCTGCAGGAGATGATTTCGCAGGGCAAGCCGAGCGAGGCGCTGAGGGCCAAGGCGTTGCAGGAGGGGATGGTGCCGTTGCGGCAGGACGGCTGGAACCGGGTGATCGCCGGGACGACGACGGTGGAGGAGGTCGTGCGCGTGACGGCGGCGGATGTCAGCGTGCTGGACGAGTAAACGGCGGCGCGCGTACGGACGAATTTTATGGCCGTCTTTACTTACCAGGGCACGGGAGAAAAGGGGGAACGGCGCTCGGGCGAAATCGAGGCGGCGAGTCGCTCGGAGGCGTTGCGGCGACTGTCGCTCGATCGGATACAACCGCTGAAGCTGGTGGCCAAGGTCGCCGAGGTCGTGGCAGCGGAGAAGGCGAAAGGCCAAAGCGCACGTCCCCAGGCGGCTGCGGCAAGGTCCCGGCGCGAAAGCCTGTCCGGCAACATCCGGCTGAGCAACGCGCAGGTGATTTTGTTCACCGACGAACTGGCCGATTTTCTCCACTCCGGGCTGCAACTGGAACCGGCACTCCAATCGATGGAGAACCGCGAGGCGAAGTCGCCGGTCAAGACGGTGTCGGCATTTCTGCGGGAGAAGGTGCGCGACGGGACGAGTTTTTCCGAGGCGCTGAAAATGGCATCGCCGGATTTCGGGGAGCTTTATTGCAATCTGGTGGCGGCAGGCGAGGTGAGCGGCGCGATGGCCCCGTTGTTGCAGCGGCAGGCCGTCCATCTGGTCGAGATGCAGGACTTGCGGAGCCGGGTGCAACTGGCGCTGATCTATCCTTCGGTGATTGTGGTGGCGGGGATCGGTGCGGTCGCGGTGTTCATGACGGTGCTCGTGCCGCAAATGGTTAATCTCTTCGCCAAGACCGGGAGTGCGATTCCGCTGCCTACTTACATTCTCATTAAAATGAGCCACTTTACGCAGCATTACGGGCTTTTCGTCGCCGCCACGGCCGCGGTGCTGATCACGCTTTTTATCACGTACATCCGTCAGCCGGCCGGACAGCGATGGTGGGACGAGGCGAAGCTGAGAATCCCGTTGCTGGGGCCGCTGCTGAGCGCCGCGTTTTATGCGCAGTTTTGCCAGACGATGTCCAACCTGCTGCAAAACGGATTGCCCTTGTTGACCGCGCTCAAGCTGATGAGCCGGGCGACGGGAAACGTCTTTTATCGCGGGCTGATCCTGCGAATCACCGATCTTGTCGGGGAGGGGGCCTCGCTGACCCGGTCGATGAAGACGGTGGGTAATATTCCGCCCGATCTGCGCGACATGGTCAAGGTCGGCGAGCAAACGGGCGATCTGGGCACCACGCTGGAAAAAATCGGGCAGCGCTACGAAAAGCGTATTCGGGAAAGTGTGGACCGGATCATGTCGGTGGTGCCGTTCATCGTGATTTCCGGGCTGGGGCTGATGGTACTGCTGATCGCGTGGTCCATGCTGTCCGGCATCTACGGGGCGATGCAAGGCCTGCAAGCCCAGTCGCATCTTTAAAAGGTAGAACTTAGGTCTTAGGTTTATCCTAAAGGCGAAGGGGAATAAAATAGTTCGCGGTTCCGATCGGTCTTTTCTATAATGTAACAATTGGAAGCGTGCGGTGATGAACCCCTTGCTCTATTTCTCAACGGTCATGCGGTCATTGACTCGTTTACTTATGTGGGTCGGCTGCTTTCTCCTGATTGGAGCCGGTTCGTTCCTGCGCGCACTCGACGAACCGACCTCCTACGTGCTGAACCTGCCGGTTCAGGCCGATCAAACCCTGCCATCGTGGCTGGGGCATCCGGAAACGCCGCCAGCGGATTTTGCCCGGCTCGAGGTGCCGATCCTTGTGCCCGATCCGAATGCCTCGCTGCTCGTAACGGTCTTTTTCCAGGAAAAGGAGGGCGGTCTGATGCGGATCGGCTGGCAGGGGACGCAGGGGGCGCAGACGCTTTCCGAAAATTTTTACGAGGGCATCGGCATGGCCAACCAGCGCAGCCTGCTGATTTCACCCCGGACCCTGGCGGGCGACGGCACCCTGACGTTTCAGTGTGGCGATTCGACTCTCGGCATCCAACGGATCAAACTCGAGTGGCTAACTAATACGGATTCGCTCGTCTCGCCCGAGATCAAGGACCTCCTGGTCACGGCCAGTTCCGGAATTACCCAGCCGTCGGAAAACCTGGACGGTCAGCCTAAATCGGCCGGGAGCGGGGCGTGGCAGAAGCAAATCGTCACCGTGCCGGTGATCGACCAGCCGCAGCGCATCGAAGATGGGGTGGAGTTCAGCGTGCAGTTGGACCAGGTTCCCGCAGCGGCGCGACTTGCGCTGGCGGAAGCGGGGCTGCCGTGGGGCAAGCGTCTCGTGGTCTGGATCAACGAACAGCGCGCGGGCACGATCACGCCGAAAGTACCCGACCTGCTCGACGAGGGATTCCCGGACGATGCCGCGAGCCCGTATGTCGGCTGGCGCGACGGGTCGTTCTACGCACCGGTATCGCTGCTTAAAGTCGGAGTGAATACGATCCTGTTTTCGGTGGAGGATGAAGCGCCCCCGACGACTGCGGCTACCACACCTCAAACCGGAGCGGATGCGCCGCTGGCGATCAAGGACTTCATCCTGCAATTCAATTATCCCGTGCCGCCTCCGTCCGCACCAGCCACCGATGCCAACCCGGCAGCCACGGCCCCCGTCGAGGCAAACGATCTCACCGGTCCTTTGCCGACTTCCCCGTCTTCAACCCAAACCGCCTCGCCATGAAATCACCCGCTTTCCGATCACGTTCCTCCCGGTCCTCCCAACGTGGCTTCACGCTGTTTGAAATGCTCATCGTGCTGGGCATCATCGCCCTGCTGATGGGGCTTGCGATCATGAGCATGGGCGGCATTAACGACACGGCGAAAATACAAAAGGCCCGCGGGGACATTCTCAATTTACGGGAAGGACTGGCCGCTTACGAACTCGACTGCGGATCGCTCCCGACAACGCAGCAGGGCCTCTCCGTACTCTGGAGCAAACCGACGATCGAGCCGATCCCTGCGCAATGGCACAAGATCATGGACAACGAAGTGCTCGACCCCTGGCATCATTCCTACCAGTACCTTAATCCGGGCAAACACAATCCGGACAAGTACGACCTCTTCTCGATGGGGCCGAGCGGTCAGCCCGATGCGCCGGACGCGATCGGAAACTGGTCGGAAACGGCCTCGGACAAACCGTAGTGTGGTGTGTCACGTATTTCACATCAGGGGGCGCGGGTAGGGGACGACGGCGATCGACGGAAGGCTCCGTCGCCCGGAGGTCGACGGCTACCTCGCAGAGAATGGGTCAGGCCGGAGGCTGACCCTCCCCAGGTGCGACGGCTAGTAATTAGGCAACCGCGTCTCCAGCGAGCTTTCACGCTGCTGGAACTGTGCATCGTGCTCTTCATTATTGCGCTGCTGGCGGCGGGATCCATGCCGGCGATCCAATCGACTTTTGTCGAGCGGGCGCTGCGGAACGATTCGCACCGGCTTGCGCTCATGGTCAAGACCGGCATGTTGCAAAGTTCCGAGCAACACCGGGTCTATGTGATCGATATCTCCGCCACGACGATGGCGTTGCATCCGCTGGATGAAAATACGGACGACGCGGATCCTGCGCCGCCCGCCACGGACACCGCCGACTCCGACCAAAGTCCCGCGCAGGAAAATTTCGATACCTCGATCCAGCTCGATTCCGCGAATAAAATCCTCGCGCCCGATCCCGACAAGCCCAAGGTCTGGGTCCCCTTGCCCGCCACGCACTGGCTCTTCCGGCCCGGCGAGCTTTGCCCCGTTCCCCGCGTGCGGCTGACCCGCGGCGAGGCCTGGCTGGAAATGAGTTTTAATGCGCTGACCGGCAATGTGGAGGACGAAACCTACACTTTCCCATGAACGCCCTTCCCTTTTCAATCCGTCGTCGGTCAGGCCGGGGCGCGGTCCTGTTCGAGTTGATCATTGCGCTGACGGTTTTTACGCTGATCGCCTTTTCGCTCATGATGGCGCTGAGCACGGCTTTCAGCGTCGCCAAGCTTCGCAACCAGGTCGATGCCGCCACACAGGGGCTGGAGAATCAACTGGCGTTGCTTCATTCCGCGCAGCTTTTTCCCGAAGACAAGGATCTGGACGACGACGGCTCCGGCATCCTCTATCACCGGACCATCGCGCCCGAGTCGGTCTTCGACCAAAAAAAGCAGCCGCTGGCCGGATATCTACGGGTCACGATCAGCGCGAAATGGAGTTCCGGCGGTCAGGACTATCTGCGTCAGGTTTCCGAACTCATCTACCAGCCATGAGAACCTTCCCGTCTTCGTATTGGGCAAGGCAGCGGAACCGGGGCTTTACGCTGATCGAAATGATGATGGCCCTGGTGATCATGATCCTGCTTTTTACCGCCGTGTGCGAAATCACCGGCGGCGTCTTGAGAAGCTCTGCGACGCTACTAGACAATCAGAACCACCGGGACCTGGTCGTCGCCCTCAATGCCTATCTGAAAAAGCGACTCGGCGAAATGTCGGCCCAGGCCAGCCTGCTTTCCTACCGTCGTGGCGATGGCGAGGGGCTGCTGCAAAACGGCATCATCATGGGCATCGCGCAGGGAAGCGACGGCCCGGCCACGGCGATTGACGCCAAGGTCCAGCCCAACGGGTATTACACGCTTCGGCTGGTCACGCTCAACCCGGACGATGGTCCGCCGCAAGAGCCGCCCGTGACCGCTTTCTCCCGGCTGTTGACTCTGGTCACCCAGGACGACCCCTCGCTCCAGTGGGTGACGCTCATCCACGACGTGAAGAAACCGGCCTGGAAATTTCAGGAGTACAACGTCGTCAAGTGGGAAGACCAGTGGCCGAATCCGTCCAGGCCCAATCTGGTCGAGTTTACGCTCCAAATCGCAGGCGATTTGCGCCCCGTCACCATGGATTTTTGGGTCCCCACCCTTGTCCCGGCTTCCCTCTCCGTTCCGCAATCCGCCGCTCCCGCCGCCAATGGAAATTAGTATCTCTTTAACCAAGGCATGGCCGGGGCGAAGGGGTTCCGCTCTCATTCTCGTGCTGTGGTGTGTTCTGCTCCTGACCATGGCCGTCTTTGCCGTGCTCGACATGGTCGAGCTTTCCGTCGATCACTCCTCGCACAACCAGATCGCCCTGGAGGCCCGCACCCTTGCCGCCACCGGGCTCGCCTACGGCTTGAATCCGCAGATTCTCAAGGACGATCCGCTTCTGTCCCAACAACCCTCCGAGGGCCGACGCATCCAGGTCGAAATCGATAACGAAGGCGGCCGCCTCAACCTCAACTACGTTCTCCTCACGGAGCACCGGGAAATTCTCGTCAATCTCTTCGTTCTCTGGGGAATGAAAATCGCGGACGCCGACCGTGTCGCCGACTGTCTCTACGACTGGGTCACTCCCGGCGATCTGAAGAGTCTCAACGGCGCCAAGGCCGACGATTATGCGCGTCTGGGCCTCAAGCAGCGTCCCACGTACAAACCGTTTCTCACCCTCGACGAAGCCGATCTCGTCATTGGCATGGATCTGGTGGATAAAGTCCGGCCGAACTGGCGGGACAGTTTCACCGTCTGGAGCAACGGCCCGCTGAACGTCAACGCCGCTCCCGCCGATCTCATCGCCGCCGTCTTCGGCCTCGACCCCAAGCGGGTCCAGTCCCTCACCGAGGCACGCAACGGGCGCGACGAAATCGTGGGTACCTCGGACGATGTCCCGATTCCCGATATGGCCCATCTCCAGTCACAACTGGGGCTGAGCGATGTCGTGGCGAAAGACCTCGGCAGCGAGATTTCCTTCGACGACCCGAACCGGCGCGTGGAAAGTATTGGCCAAGTCGAGGGGGTGCGGGTCATAATTTCCACGGTGACCCGGCTCGGGAGCACTCCCATTCAATATCTGACATGGCAAGAGCAGTAAAATCCAAGCCTGCGCGCTCCCTCAAAAAAGGAGAGAAGGCCATTTTATTCCCCGGCCCCACCGGCGCGGAACCTTGGGAAGTCTGGGTCTACGGTCCTGGCCGCCCAGCGGAATGTGTCCGCACCTGCGCCACTCCGATCGAGAACCGACTGCGGAGCAACACCACGCTGGCGCTGCCCGTCTCCCAGGTTTTTTGCCTGCCCCTCTGGCTCAACGCGACCGACGCCAAGCTCTTTCCGGAAATGATACCGCTGCAGTTGGAATTACGGGGGCTGCAGCCGCGTGGGAATGCGCCACCGGTTTTCGACTTCTCCGTCGTCGCCCCGGAGGCCAACCGCACCCTCGTCCTTGTCGGCATCCTTCCCGCCTCCCTGGCTCCCGAGTTGCACGCCGAAGCCTACGACACCTTCGACCTCTCCGCCCGCTGCCTTCCCCTGGAAGAAAATGCCCTCACACTCTGGCTCGAGCAGGACCGGTTGGTCGTCGCCATCACCCGCGCCGAGCGGCTCGTCTATTATCAAGTCCTCGCCGAAGGCCGGATCACCCCACGTATTTTGCAGGACTTGAACAGCATTCGCGCCTCCCTCACGATGCAGGGTGTGCTGGGGCCGCTTCAGAAAATCGTCCTCTGGGGCGAATCCGGTCCGTCCGAGCGGGACAATCTTCAGGTCGCGCTGAAACTCCCGGTCGTTCAGGCCGAACGCCCCGCTCCACGCGCCCCCGGCCCGGCGTGGAAATTGTTGCCCGTTACTGTCAGCGAGGCCCAGAAACGGCGGGAAGTCCGTCGCTGGCAATACCGCGCCAGCCTCGCCGCGCTCGTCGTTTATCTTCTTGTCGATGCCTGGCTCGGTGTGCGTCTTTACCTCACCTCCCGGAAGGTCGACGAACTGCGCCGGTGGAATACGGACCACGCGCAGGATATTGCCCTCGTCCGGGAAACGCGCGCCGCCTGGAAGGACCTTCGACCGGTCGTCGATCAGGACGGCTATCCGCTCGAGATCCTCTTCCACCTTAACGAATCGATTCCCGCCGATCAGCTTCACCTCACCCTCTTTCAGTGCGATCCGGACCACTTCATGGTCAAAGGCGAGGCCAAGAACTTCGCCGCCGCCTATCAATTTCTCGACAACCTCAAGACCAATAAAAACTTTGTCGGCTGCACGTGGGACATGCCCACGCCCTCCCTCAAGGCCAACGACCTCGCTTCCTTCCAAATCGACGGAACCCGTCCCACCACGCCATGAGAACGAGAAACGAAAAAATCCTCCTCGCCGTTTTCTTCGCCATTCTTTTTCTGGGCGTCAATTACTACGGCTACCTCTGGCTCTTCAAGCAGCAGGCCGCGCTCGACGCCACCTGCCAGCAATTGCAGACCGACCAGTTGGAGGCGAAGGTCGATTTGCGCGATCTCGAATCGTGCCGGGCGGAGAAGTCCTGGATCGAGGCCCACCAACCGACCATGGGCGAGGAAGGCGACACCAAGGCGCAAATCCAGAAAGTCGTCTCCGATGGGGCGCACCAGAACAAACTCGATATCCTCGAACAGGGTCTTGGCAGCGAGGTCGAGCAAGGCCCTGCCGGCTCGAAAGTAATGTACTCGCTCAAGGTCAAGGGATCGATGGAAGGCATCTGCCATTGGTTGGCCGAGCTCCAAAAACCTGCGAATTTTTACGCGGTATCGATCGATGCGCTACAGGCCGACCAGGACCTGAAGTCGTTCGTGTGCCGGTTGCAGGTTGCCCGTTACTACAAACCCGCCGGAGGCTCCTGACATGAACCGATCGCTGCTCCTCGCCTCGATTTCCTTCGCTTTAGCAGCCGGGAACGAACTCGTTCGTTCCGACACCGTCGCCTTGCCCGGCGATGGTTTCCCCGCCTCCCGTTACGAAACGCTCTGGACCAAGTCCCCCTTTGCCATCGCCACTCCGGATGCCGTCCAGGGCTCTCCCGACTACAAGCTTGTCGGCATCGCGCGGAACGAAGGCGTCTCCTACGCCAGCCTCATCGATAACGCGAGCGGTCAGCACTTTCTGCTTTCCAGCGATAAACCGGTCAACGGGTTGGTTCTCGTCTCGATTCTTGGCGGCAAAGGTTCGGCGGGCAATCAGGCCGTCGTGCAAAAGAACGGCCAACCCATCACCTTGGTGCAGGATACGTCCGAATCGGCGCCAGGACCGGGTGTGCCGATGGGTTCGATTAACGCCCCTCCCGGTGCTCAACCGCTTCCCATGCCCGGAGCCACCGGCTTCGCTGGGGGCAATTTTCCACCCGGTATGCCGCCGGCAGTGCGTCGTCGTCTCTCTGCCATCCGTCTGCCTCCCAACCCGGCGCAACAGATCGCGCCGCCGCCAGCGCCTCCGGCGGCGCCGTAGAGGTTGTTCGAAAGGTCGGCATAGCCGGACTCGATTCGTCTCTGTCCCATTCCCTTCCGATAAATTATAAAACGACTCGGTGTCCGCGCTTTTCCTTGGCGAAAAAATGAATCTCTGTCCCTGCCGGAAGTTGTTTTTCTCGCAACACTCGCTGGACAAGCTTAAGACTATCGATCCCATCGAACAACATGAGATCGATATAGGCGCGGCTTGTCCCGTGTGCGCCTCCCAATACTTTCCCGCAAAAGGCGGCTTTCAGCGCTTCCTCCAAGGCGTCCTCGATAATGCCACGACCTGCGGATTCTTCTCCTTTCGGCAAGAGGGAAGCATCCATGGAGACGTAGGCATAATCACCACCTGTTCCGGCCAGAGGATCCGCGAGTTCCCCCTCGGCGTCGGCATACTCGTCGATTAGAGCAAAATGACAGGTTGTGCCTGCGACGATATCGCCTCTCAAAAAACGATCATGAGGTTGGTTGCAGCTATAACAAGTAAACGATTCCCCAGGGGGATATTTCTTCCAGCCGGTCTCGCTTTTGGTTTTTTCGATGAACGGCAAAAGTTCCTGTAACGGTATTGCATCGGCCAGTCGCTGGCCATCGAGGCTAATCTTGCCAATAGACTGTTGCGTTCCATATTCACCCAGTACTTCGTCCAAAAATAAAAAAAGTATGGTCCAGCGTTCTCGCTCTTGAAGAATGTCAAAGAGCGGATGCCAAACCGTAAGATCGACTTTTTCGCCTTCCAGGTCGAGATGCGGCGTGATCCAAAATTCGATCGGATCGAAAGTTCGCTCTCCAATCTTAATGACTTTACCGACAATCGAACCGGGCTGGCGTGAAGCGTAAAAGGTCCACCCGGGTAGACTGGGTGCTCTGCTCAGCCAGTAGATGGTAATTAACTGGCGATGCAGAACACCTTCTCCGCTCAACGTAAACGAATGCCCTCGTCCATTTTCGCCCGGACCAAAGACCCAGGCAAAGCCCGGGAAAAGCTCGTCGATTTTCGCGGTGACTTCCGTAGCCAGGCTCGGACATTTACGTGCTTCGATCGTTTCGTAAAATCGTGCCGCGACCCCGCCGTACCATGTCCAAAATAGTTCCACCCTTTTTTTCAGCGTCAGGGACTGGTTTACCGTACCTTTTTGTCTGAAGAAGGAGAGCATGGTGGGAGGTATTCAATTGTTAGGGTTAATCTTCGTTTTTAGGGCCTGAATCAGCGTCTGGTCCAGCACCGCAATATCGACCGGCTTGAGCAGGTGCGCGTCGAAGCCGGCAGTCAGAGCCGCTTGGATGTCCTGCTCCCGCCCCAGACCGCTCAGCGCGATCGCGACGACTTTCCGGAAGCGTGGGCGCTCGCGCAACCGGGTCATCAATTCCAGTCCCGACATGTCGGGCAGACCGATGTCGGAAATAATGATGTCCGGCGGCTCGTTCACCGCCATTTCCAGACCCTCTTCGCCGCTGGATGCCGTGCTCACGCGGCAGTTGCGCCGTTGAAAAATGCGCTGCATCGCCTCGCGCGTGTCCTCGGAGTCCTCCACCAGCAAGATGCGCTTGCCCCGAATCAGTTCCCGGTCGGCGGCAGTCGGGACCGGAATGGGCTGCGCGGGGGTGAGGTCGATCGCCGCCGCATCGGTCTTGCGCGGGAGCCACAGGGTAAAGGTCGCGCCCCGACCGCGTCCGGGACTTTCCGCCGTCAGCCCCCCGCCGTGAAGTTCCGCGAGGGCGCGGGCCACGGTGAGTCCCACGCCGAGACCGCCGACGTGCTGGGTCTGCCGTGTCCGCGATTGGTGAAACATCTCGAAGATGCGGTCGATCTCGTGCTGGCTGAGTCCCTCGCCTGTGTCGGTCACAGAGATGCGGGCCTGGTCTTCGGTCGCCGTCAATCGGACCGTTATTTTTCCGCCCGGCTCCGTGTACTTGATCGCATTGGTGATAAGGTTGGTGAGTACCTGCGCCAGTCGGGCGTGATCGACTTCCAACTCAACGGGACGTTTCTCCGGGATGAAGGTGAGCTGGAGCTTTTTTTTGACCCACTCGGGCATCAGGGTCTTGAGCGTCACCCGGATCCACTCGTTGAGTTCGGTCGGTTCGCGCGTCAGCCGCAGCTTGAGATTCATCACGGCGGAGAGGTCGAGCAGTTCGTCGATCATGCGCGAGAGCGCGCGGGCGTTCCGGTCGATGACCTGGACGTTTTTGAGTTGGTCCGGGCCGAGTTTCGGATCGGTGCCGAGCAGATGGGCGCAGGAGATCACCGGGGTGAGAGGCGTGCGCAACTCGTGACTGAGCGTGGCCAGAAACTCGTCCTTGAGTCGCGCAGCGATATTGAGTTTCTGGTTTTTGTCCTCGAGTTCGCGGGTCTTTTCCGCGACCCGTTCCTCGAGGCTGGCGTTGGCGTCGCGCAGCGCCTCCTGTTGAGCGGAGAGTGCCGTGTTCTTGTCCTCGAGTTCCTGCTGGTTGTGGAGGATGTTTTCGGCCATCGAGTTGAAGGTCTCTCCGAGGCTCTCGATTTCGTCGCCGGAACGGATGATGGTGCGGACGGTGTAGTCTCCCTTTTGCACGCGGCGGACGGCGGCGGACAAGGCCTGGATGGGGCTGATGATGGAGGTGGCGACGAGGTACTGGACCACGATGGTGATGACCGTGACGGTGCCGACTCCGATCCACATGAGGTTGACGTAGCCGCTGGCCTCATTTTGTTCCTGGGTCTGCAAGCTGGTGAGAGTGGCCTGGGTTTCGGAGCGGAGTTGGGAGGTTACCGTGTCGATTTGTTGGAGGAGGGCATCGCTCTGGGCATCGAGGCGGTCGAGGTCGGCCGGCTTTGCAGGAGGCCCGGTAAAAGTAAAGGACGGGGTGCCGACGAGGGCGAGCCATTGGCGGATGAGGGCGCGGCGTTGGGTCTCGGCATTGTCCGGGAGGTAGAGCGGGGAGTCGAGGGAGGCGAGGCTGGTTGCCACGGCCTTTTCGTTTTGGCGGTAGAGGGCGAGGTCGCGGGGGTTGCCGGTTTTTTGGTAGATGCGGCGCTCGGCGTCCATGGCGCCGAGGAGGGCGGGGACGGTGTCGAGGCTTTCGATGAGGGTCTCCTCCGAGGAGGCGATGGGGGCGTACTTGCGGACGCTGTTGAGGGAGAGGACGAGGTAGATGGCCAGGACGAAAAGAAGCACGAGGTGAAGCAACAGGCCCAGCACCAGTCGCCA
>CAJCII010000114.1 GCA_903970335.1 Bacteroidota bacterium
GAATTACGGAATTTCCAAATTTACCAAATTAACGGAATTTTTTATGAGGAAGGCAGTGGAGGGAAATTTTGGACAGGACTCTTGCGGAGGGAATACTTACTGGACAAATAAATCCCGGTTGCTTTAATCGCAGTCAAAATCGGTCATCATTAGGGTTTCTGTTTCTTCGACGAAAATTTTTCACGAATCTTGTACTTGCCTAATCGGACTTTCCCGCAATCATGACCACCCTATCTTTTTACGTACTAAGATGATTTTCACACCACTATTTGCCGAGGAAGTGGCCGTAGAGGGCATGAGCAAAAAACCGGTCGATCTCTTTTCGATCGGGGGGTTTCCGATCAGCAATTCGATGATTGCGGAATCCATTGCCATTGTCCTCATTATCGCGTTCGTCCAAGTGGCCATGTGGACGCCCCGACTCGTCCCTTCGGGCGCGCAAAATCTTGTCGAATGGCTCGTCGAGCTCCTGAGCAATTTCATCGAAAGCCTGGCGGGGCGCGCGACCATGCAGGTAGGTTTCTGGTATTTCGGCGGCCTCTTCGTCTTCCTCTTTCTGGAAAATTTCCTTGCCCTGATTCCCGGCGTGGGAACGATCGGTTACGGTCACATGGAGGGCGATCACTTTGAAGTGACGCAACCCTTCCTTCGCGGGGCGAATGCGAACGTCAATGTCACCGCCGCTTATGCGGCCATCTTCTTCTTCATGTTTTTTTACTGGTGCATCCGCCAGAGCGGCGTCTGGGGTTCGCTGGTTCACATCTTCGGCTCGAAGGTAAAATTCCCCAACCCAGTCGCGAATTTCGCCTTCATCGTTATCTTCTTTCTCGTCGGCTGGATTGAAGTCCTTTCCATTCTTTTCATTCGCCCCATCGCCTTCACCTTCCGTCTCTTCGGCAATATTTTTGGCGGTGAATACCTACTCGACAGCATCTACAAGATGTGGCCGAGCGGCGCTTTCATTACGCTGATTCCCTTTTACTTCTACGAACTGCTCGTCGCTTTCGTTCAAGCCTTTGTTTTTCTGGCCTTGACCGCCGCATTTACCGGCATCATTACCAATTCGGGAGACCATTCCACGGAGGCGAAGGACGCCCACTAAACACTTTTGGCACGAACCTTCTTACGGCGTGCCGAAAAACAACAGACATTACTAACTTAAGGAAAATCATATGGATATCTTGGCACAAGTCGCAACTAACTTATCGGGAAGCATGTCAGCCATCGAAGTCGGTCTCGCCGCTGGCGGCGCGGCCATCGGCATCGGAGCGGTCGGTGCCGGCGCTTCGCAAGCGGTCGGACGCAACCCCGGTGCCATGGGCATCATCCTCGGTGCCTCACTCATCTTCGTCGGCATTGCCGAAGGAACCTTCATTCTCGTCGCCTTTGTTCTGAAAGGGTAATCCATCCACCCGATAGCCGCCGGTATCGTCACCGGTGACCTTTACTCCCATGTCCATCTCCTGCCTGCCGCTGGCCAACATCATCGATAACCTGCAAGACGCCGGTACCCTCACGGGCTGGAATACCCAGCAGTTTCTCTCCCAGTGCGTCGCGGTCACTGTGCTCTTCACGGTACTCTACATCTTCGGGTGGAAGCCGGTGCGTTCCATCCTGGAGCAACGTCGCGCGACGATCGAGGAGTCGATGGCGAATGCGGATAAGATCAAGCGGGAACTGGCGGACGCAGAAGCCTCGCGGCTGGCGATCATCCAGAAAGCGAACGAGAAAGCTGCAGAGATCGTCGCCGAGGCCGAGAAGGCCGCGATCATCCGGGGCGAGCAGAAGACGCAGGAGGCAACGCGCCAGGCAGAAGAGATCGTGAAGAAAGCGCACGAAGCGGCGCTGCTCGACAAGCAACGGCTTCTCTCCGAGTTGAAGCGCGAAGTCGGAGCCTTGGTGATCCAGACGACGCAGAAGGTGACGGGCAAGGTGTTGACCTTGGACGACCAGAACCGGCTGAACGCCGAGACACAGCAGCAGATCGACGCATCGAACAACTAGAATTTACGAGATGAAAATCAGCCGCCACGCCCGCCAAAGCGCAAAGAAGTACCTGCGGGCCACGCTGCGTCCAGACGGATCGATCGACGAGCAGGGCGTGCTCGAATTGGTGCATCTGCTGGCGACGGAGAAGCCGCGGGACTATCTGGCGATTCTGGCCCGGATGAACAAATTGATCGAGCTGAAGATCGAGGAGCGGACCGTACGCGTCGAGAGCGCGACTCCCCTCCCCGATCGAGGGGCAAGCGTGTTTGCGAGCCTGGAGCATCGGTATGGGCCAGCCTCGAGGACTTTTTACACCCAAAACCCGGCGCTACTCGGGGGACTGCGCGTCCAGCGCGGCAGCACGATCTGGGACGGCTCGCTGAGTGCACGGCTGGAGCGGCTGCAGCAGTCCTTTTCTTAAGAATTCCCGACCGACCTATTTCCTGATATTCATTTCCTTTTACCCAATAGCATTCGCAAACCAATAGCCCAGGCAAACTCATGAGCACCCTTCTAGAAGAAATCAAATCGCAAATCGTCTCGCTTAAAACGGACATCGCTCAAACCAACATCGGCACGGTCCGGGAAATCTCCGATGGCGTGGCGAAGATCGAGGGGCTGACCGGCGCGGCCTTGAACGAAATGTTGGAGTTCCCCACCGGGGTCATCGGACTGGCGTTGAACCTGGAAGAAACGGAAGTTGGAGCGATCATTCTCGGTGCCTTCGAGCATATCAAGGAAGGCGATCAGGTGCGCACGACGGGCAAGCTGTTGCAGGTGCCGGTGGGCAAGGGATTGCTGGGCCGGGTGGTCGATTCGCTGGGGCGTCCGCTGGACGGCAAGGGGGAGATCAAGACGGACGTTTATTATCCGGTGGAAAAGCTGGCTCCGGGCATCATCGCGCGCAAGTCGGTCAGCCAGCCGATTCAGACAGGCATCACGGCCATCGACGCAATGATCCCGATCGGACGCGGACAGCGCGAGTTGATCATCGGCGACCGGGCAACGGGGAAGACGACGATTGCGGTGGACGCGATCATCAACCAGGCGAAAATCAACCGGGCGAACGAGGGCAAGCCGGGGTTCCGCCCGCTCTACAGCATTTACGTGGCGATCGGGCAGAAGAACGCAAACGTGGCGCGGGTGGTGGAAATCCTGAGCAAGACGGGCGCTTTGGATTATACGATCATCGTTTCGGCGACGGCGTCGGATTCGGCGACGAGCCAGTACCTGGCACCGTTCGCGGGATGCGCGATGGGCGAGTGGTTCATGGACAATGGCATGGACGCGCTCATTATCTACGACGATCTTTCCAAGCACGCGGTGGCCTACCGACAGGTTTCGCTGATCCTGAAGCGTCCGTCGGGTCGCGAGGCTTATCCGGGCGACGTGTTTTACCTGCACTCCCGGTTGCTGGAGCGGGCGGCGCGTCTGGGCGAGAAATATGGGAACGGGTCCCTGACGGCGTTGCCGATCATCGAGACGCAGGCGGGCGACGTTTCGGCCTACATCCCGACGAACGTTATTTCGATCACGGACGGACAGATTTATCTGGAGACGGACCTGTTCTACCAGGGCATTCGGCCAGCCATCTCGGTGGGGCTTTCGGTCTCGCGCGTGGGCAGCGCGGCGCAGATCAAGGCGATGAAGCAGGTGGCGGGGAAGATCAAGGGCGACCTGGCGCAGTACCGGGAATTGGCGGCGTTCGCGCAGTTCGGTTCCGATCTCGATGCGAAGACGCAGGCGAAACTGGCCCGCGGGGTGCGCGTGGTGGAAGTGTTCAACCAGAAGAATTACCAGCCGGTGGCGGTCGAGCTGCAGGCGACGATTCTCTGGGCGGTGCAGAACAACTACTTCGATAAAATCCCGGTCGACAAGATCAAGGACTTTCAGACGAAACTCTCGGACTACCTCACGACAAGTCACCAGCAGACATTGACAGCGTTACGGGAAAAGGGCGCATTCGACGACACAATCACGGCGCAGTTGAAGGCGGCCATCGGTCAATTTACCGAGACTTACGTCTAGGAACCGAGAACTAAGAGTAAGACATTCCCATGGCCAATCTCCGCGATATTCGCCGACGCATCAAATCGGTCAAAAACACGGCCCAGATCACGAAAGCCATGCAGATGGTGGCGGCGACGAAGATGCGTCGCGCGCAGTTGGCGGCGATTGCGTTGCGTCCTTACGCGAGCCGACTGGACGACTTGGCGGGACATCTTTACGCCAGCATGGGCAAGGACGAGGTGAGCCATCCCCTGCTCCAGGCGCGGGCGACTAGCGGAAAGACGGCCGTGGTGGTGATCACCTCCGAAAAAGGGCTGTGCGGACCGCTGAACACGAATCTGCTGCGCGATGTGCTCAAGGCCGACGCTCCGAACAAAGTCTACGTTAGCGTCGGGAAGAAAGGGCGGCAGGTGCTCGCGCGCCTGAAGAAAAATTTGCTGGCGGACTTCGAGTTGAAGGACAGCCCGACGTTTGCGCAGAGCAAGACGATCAGCCGATTTCTGCTCCAGAAATTCGAGGAGAACCAGATCGACAAGGTGGAGATTTACTACAATCGGTTCGTGAATACGCTTTCGCAAGTGCCGACGAGATACCCGATTGTGCCGATCGGCGAGGGCATACTGGAAGTGGCGAAGGCGTTGGGTGAGGCCGAGCGGGCGGAGCGGCTGGAAAAGCAAGCGGATGTGCTGCATCCGTTTTATAACTTCGAGCCCGATCCGGATATTTTGCTGGGCAGGCTCCTGCCGTATTATATCCATCTGGAATTATACGAGAAGATCCTGGAATCACGCGCATCCGAACACAGCGCACGGATGGTGGCGATGAAGAGTGCGACGGACAACGCCAAGCAGCTCGTGAAGGACCTGACCCTGGAGTACAACAAGGCGCGCCAGGCGAGCATCACGAACGAGATTCTCGAGATTGCCTCGGCGGCGATGATGATGGGACAATAAAAGATTGAAGCCCCGGGCTTCGGTTTTTCGTCTAAGTCGATATGAAACGTTGCTTTAATTTGTCTTCTTCGATGGTGGCCATGGCCATCTTCGCCGCACCGATGGCGGCGTGGGCCTCGGCAAATCCGGACTTCGACGACGATGCGAAGCCCATCCTGCACATGCAGCCGGGGTTGATCGAGTACGTCGAGTCGAGGTTCGAGGTCAAGGATCGGGGCACGGCAAAGTATCCGGGCGACGACGACCACCCCCCGGGACCGCCTTACATCTTCCGGGCCAGGCCGTTAGGATCATCCGGCCCGTTCTACCTTCGACTGCTGATTCAGCCGGGACCTCCTGGTCATATCCTGGGCGTGGTGGATATTACGAAGCTGCATCCGGCGACTGCACCCAGCCCGGTAACACCGCAGGCGCCTCCCGCAATCAATCAGCCCGCCGTCCAGCCAGCGCCTCCGCAACAGCAGCCGCCACCCCAACCGCCTGCTCCGGCGCAGCAAGCTCCACCAGAACCGACTTCGGACACGCCGTCCGGGCCGATCACGGATTCGGGCGGCCAGGCGAGTCCCCTGCCCCCGCCACCATCCGAGACGGCTCCGAGCCTGGCGCCACCCCCTGACCCGCCGCCAACGCCGCATTAATTTGCGTCGGTTTTGCTGGCGGCCTTTGCCCGACTCACCCTATACTTCACTTCCTTTTCGAACCTACCGTTAAAAAATCCTAGACAACATATTATGGTTTCAGCTCCCTCGCCTACTGCCAACGTCGGTAAAGTCGTCCAAGTCATCGGCCCAGTCGTCGATGTCGAATTTGCCGACGGTCATCTGCCCGAACTGTATAACGCCCTGACGATCGAGTACCCGGTGGACGGCAAGCCACATAAACTGACATTGGAAGTGCAGCAACACCTGGGTGAGGGCTGGGTACGCGCCATCGCCATGGCGGGAGCCGAGGGTCTGAAGCGCGGGTATGAAGTCCACGACACGGGCGCGGGCATTTCCGTACCGGTGGGCGAAGGGGTACTGGGACGGATTTTCAATGTGTTGGGCGAGCCGACAGACGAGCGCGGACCGGTGACCTTCACCAAGCGCTATCCGATTCATCGTCCGGCCCCGACCTTGCTCGACCAGGACACGCGAGCGGAGGTGCTGGAGACCGGGATCAAGGTCATCGATTTGATTTGTCCGTTCACGAAGGGCGGCAAGGTGGGCGCGTTCGGCGGCGCGGGCGTAGGGAAGACGGTGGTCATCATGGAGTTGATCAACAACATCGCGAAGGGACACGGTGGTTACTCGGTCTTCGCGGGGGTGGGCGAGCGGACGCGCGAGGGGAACGATCTCTACCATGAAATGTCGGACTCGAAGGTCATCGACCTGGACAATATTTCGAATTCGAAGGTGGCGTTGGTTTACGGGCAAATGAACGAACCCCCAGGCGCACGTATGCGCGTGGCGTTGAGCGGCCTGGCCATGGCGGAGTATTTCCGCGACGAAAAGAACCAGGACGTGCTACTGTTCATCGACAACATCTTCCGCTTCTCGCAGGCGGGCTCCGAGGTTTCGGCGTTGCTGGGACGGACGCCGAGCGCGGTCGGTTACCAGCCGACGCTTTCCTCCGAGATGGGTGAGTTGCAGGAACGGATCACCTCGACGAAGAACGGATCGATCACCTCGTTCCAAGCGGTATACGTTCCGGCGGACGATCTGACCGATCCGGCCCCGGCGAACACCTTTGCGCACCTCGACTCGACAATCGTGCTGGAACGCTCGATCGCGGAGTTGGGCATTTATCCGGCGGTCGATCCCCTCGCCTCGACCTCGAAGGCGCTCTCGGCGGACATCGTCGGCGAGGAGCATTATCAGGTGGCGCGCGGCGTGCAGAAAATCCTGCAGAGGTACAAAGACTTGCAGGACATCATCAACATTCTGGGCATGGACGAGCTTTCGGCGGACGACAAGACGCTGGTTTACCGGGCGCGCAAGATTCAGCGCTTCCTGAGCCAGCCATTCCATGTGGCGGAAGTTTTCACGGGCACGCCCGGCGTTTACGTTTCGATTGCCGATACGGTTCGGGGCTTCAAGGAAATCCTCGAGGGCAAACACGACGACGTAGGCGAAGGCGACTTCTACATGAAGGGCAACATCGAAACGATTCGCTCGTAACCACGCTCCACCCATGGCCACGCTCAGACTCGAAATCATCACGCCGCAAGCCAAGGTCTTTGAAGGCGACGTGGACAGCGTCCTTTTACCGGGGGTGGAAGGCGAGATGGGGATTTTGCCTCACCACGAAGCGCTGGTGACCGAGTTAACGGCAGGAGAATTGCGGTTCGAGCACAAGGGCAAAACAGAGATCCTCGCGATCGGCGAAGGCTTTGCGGAAATCACGGCGGACAGCGTCGGGGTGCTGACCGAAGGTGCCGTCAACGAGGAAGAAATCGACGATAAGGTGGCGAAAGAAGCGGTGAAGCGAGCCGAGGACCTGCTGAAATCGAACACCCTCGAAGGCGAGGAACTGGAGTCGGTTCAGGCCTCGTTGGCTCGGTCGCTCGCACAGATCAATATCAAGCGCCGTCGACACAAGAGCTAGGCAAGCCAAGCCATTTTTATGGATCACCGATTTATCACCACGGCTTTTGAGCTGCCCGGTTACAAGATTGCCGGAACACTGGGATTGGTGCGGGGAATCGTGGTGCGCTCGCGTTCCGTGGTGGGAAATGTCGGAGCGTCGATTCAGTCGTTTTTCGGCGGCAACATCACGATTTATAGGGACTTATGCGAGCAGGCGCGGAGCGAGGCTTACGAACAGATGGCGCAACATGCCGCAGCTTTGGGCGCCAATGGGATCATCGGGGTGCGCTACGACGCGACCGAACTGATGCCGGGGATCACGGAAGTGCTGTGCTATGGGACGGCGGTACTGGTGCAGAACCAAGCGTGACCTGCGCGGAGGATTTCCGCAAAACAGCTTGTCAGTAACCTTTCGCGAACCTATGATTTCTCTTCGCCCGCACTCAGCGGATGACTTACCGAAGCGCGGTTAGCTCAGTGGTAGAGCACTACATTGACACTGTAGGGGTCACAGGTTCAAACCCTGTATCGCGCACCCTTTTTCATGCCGAAGAGGTCGATCCGTTTTCTGCCTGCTCGACATTGCAGACAAATCGGGCTTTCTTGAAGAGTGCGAGCAAGACCATGGGCGACGATTTAATTACCAACCGGAAAGCACTGCGAGACTATCAGATCCTCGAGACCTACGAGGCAGGCATCGTGCTGCGGGGGTCGGAGGTGAAGTCGTTGCGGGCGGGACAGGGCAATATGACGGATGCGTTCGCGCGGATCGAGAACAACGAGGTGTGGCTGTATCAATTCGATATCCAGCCGTACAAGCAGGCGAACCAGTTCAACCACGAACCGAAGGCGGTGCGGCGGTTGTTGCTGCATCGACAGGAAATCCGGAAGCTGTTCGGCCTGGTGGCGGTGAAGGGGCGGGCGCTGGTGGCATTGAAAATGTACTGGAAGAAACGGCATCTCAAGGTGCTGCTGGGGGTAGGCATCGGGAAGAATGTGCGCGACAAGCGAGAGGACCTGAAAAAGGCGGTCGCCAAGCGCGAGATGGATCAGGCGATGAAAGAGTCCCGGCGGAAGTAGTTAGAGATTAACGGAATTTTTGAGGCGGAGTTTTGATCGGATTAATACGATTACTACGAACTATTTCCGATTCTCCTGCGCACGTAGCTTTTCCCATTCGGAGAGACGGGCCTTGATCTTGGCCTCGTAGCCGTGGTCCGTCGGTTGGAAAAAGCGGCCCGGCTCGATCCCATACCGCTGGGGCGCAATCGCACCGGGGAAGTCGTGGCTGTACTGGTAGCCCGCTCCGTGACCGAGTTTTTTCGCGCCGGGGTAGTGGGCGTCGCGGAGGTGGGTAGGGACGGAGACGGTTTCGCCCTGCTGAACCGCTTCGAGGGCGCTGCCGATGCCCGCGACGGCGGAGTTGCTTTTGGGGGCGCAGGCAAGGTAGAGGGTGGCTTGCGAGAGGGGAATCTTTCCCTCGGGCATGCCGATGAAGTCGATGGCGTGGAAGGCGGCGACGGCAACGACGAGTCCCTGCGGATCGGCGAGGCCGATGTCTTCGCTGGCGAGGATGATGAGGCGGCGGGCGATGAAGCGCGGGTCTTCCCCGGCCTCGATCATTTTGGCGAGCCAGTAGAGGGCGGAGTCGGGGTCGCTGCCACGGACGGACTTGATGAAGGCGGAGATGGTGTCGTAGTGCTGGTCCTCGTCCTTGTCGTAGAGGACGCGCTTTTTCTGGACGCATTCCTCGATGGCGGCGGGGTCGAGGCGGACGATGCCGTCGTCGCCGGGCGGGGTGGTGAGGGCGGCGATTTCGAGGCCGTTGAGGACGCGGCGGGCGTCGCCTTCCGAGGTGGCGATGAGGTGTCGGCGGGCCTCGGGTTGGAGGTCGATCCGAATTTTTCCGAGGCCGCGCTCGGGGTCGGCGAGGGCGGCATCGATCAGGCCGGAGAGTTCGGCGGGGCTGAGGGGTTCGAGCTGGAAAATCTGCGAGCGGGAGACGAGCGGGCCGTTGATGTAGAAGGAGGGATTGTGGGTGGTCGCACCGATGAGGCGGACGGAACCGGCTTCGACGTCGGGGAGCAAGACGTCCTGCTGGGCCTTGTTGAAGCGGTGGATTTCGTCGATGAAGAGGACGGTGCGGCGTCCGTTGGCGCGCTGGCGG
>CAJCII010000115.1 GCA_903970335.1 Bacteroidota bacterium
AGGCTAGCTCTGCGGCAAAGTTATCCAGTTCCACCGTCATCGCTCGAAGGGTAACGACCAGGAAATTGTACCCGAACATCGCTGGAATGGCGACGAGCAGACCGGTAACCGTGGTGATGAGCGCGCCGGATACGCCGGGCGCCATGGTGGTGAGGCTGGCGGAATGCTCGGCGGCGATCGCGCTAAAGGTATCCATGACGCCCCAGACCGTGCCGAGCAAGCCGAGGAAGGGGGCGCCGCTGACGGCGGTGGCCAGCACGGCCATGCGGTCTTCCAGGCGGAGGGCCTGTTCGCCGACTTCCCGTTCGAGCGCGGAGCGGACGGAGTTCATGGCGACGGACGAAATTTTGTCCGATTCGGCCAGGCGCGAGGAGAAGGTGTCGTCGATCTCGGTCGTGCCGAGGAGATGAAAGGTCAGTTCCTTGCAACCGGCGAGATAGACGGCGTAGGTGGGGGAATCGGGATAGAGTTCGCGGTTCTGGAAAATAGCCAGGGGCTTGCGCGACGCGCGGAAGCGGCGCAGGAAGCGTGCGGTTTCGGCGCGGGCGCGGCGGACCATGACGAATTTACTGATCATCACCGACCAACTGAAGATGGAACCGAAGATAAGCAAGGCAATGACGGCCTTGCCCGCGATGTTGGAATGCTGGAAGGCGTAGAGAATACCGACCTCGGCAAAGAAGTTGACCGCGCCAGGCATCAGCATAGATTAGAAGACTATGTAGGGTGAGGGGCGTGTCGTCAAACGTCGCGTGTACGGTCGATCTCTCAGCCTCGCTTTTTTCTTTTTTCAACCCGATTTATCCATGGATTCACCCGAACTTTTTGGCTGTGTGGCACTCTTGCTTATCGGGATTTCATTGCTTCAGTTCGACTCGATGGCCTTTCGCAAGTGGGGCATGGCGTCGATCTGGCTGTCCAGCGGCGTCGCGGCTTATTATTTCACGGGTTCGGCGGCGCTGGCGATTGCGACGCTGGCACTTTGGATTTTCTTTCCGATCTGGGAAATGGTCTTTGTGCTGCGGCAGTTGCGGGTGCCGCGACACCGGGAACTGGCGGATGCGCGGGCACCGCGGGACAATTTCGAGGAACTGGGCGAAATGACGGCGGAACTGGTCGAGGCCGGTTTCGAAAACCTGGACGAATGCCGGTTGCGTCCCGTCCAGCACGAGCAATATTACCGCATTTTTGTGCGGGAGGACGGGCGGGTCCATGCGACCATCGGTTACATCGCCCAAGGCGCGATCGGGTTCCATTTCGTGGCGTTTACGGCCAATGGCAACGACGGGCGGCGGTGGGTCACGTGGGACTACCCGCTGACGTACGGATTGATCATGCCTCCGAACACGGCGGTTTTCCGTGCGCTGCACTGCCAGGATGTGCAGGAACTTTATCAGGCGCACCTCGATTTTCTCGAGATCAATGGGGTCAAGCCGGATGACTTGACGACGAGCGAGCGGACGCGGGAAGCGGTACGGGCCCGGTTGGAGGAGACGCTTAATCAGCAGATCGAATATAATATTTCGCAAGGCTATCTGGCGCCTGCGTCGGGTGGCGATGCGGAGAATTTCTGCTACTCGTGGCGCGGCACCCTCTACGTGGCCACGCAGGTGCTGCGGGATTTGATTTTTTGAGCGTTTGAAAAGAAGCCCCGCTCCGGGTGCGGGGCTGTCTTTATTCGATTCCGCCGTAGAGATCGAGTTCCGGGGGCTTGTGGGTACCGGGCTGCTTGCTCTTCCAATCGATCCAGTCGGAATAGACCACCCGGCGGATTTGGTCATCCATCGATTCGCGATATTGGGTCTCGAATTGGGCCAGCCCGGAGGGATCGGCCTTGGCGCGACTCTCGACGTGAACGATGACGAACGTATTGTCCGACTCGATCGGCACCGGATCGGAAATCTGGCCCGGTTGCAAGGTCGTGACGACGGACGCGATGGCCCGAAGTCGCTGGTTGGTGGAGGAGGAACTGACCGCCGGAACGAAGGCCGGGAGGGTATCGACTTTCAAATGCATCCCGGCGACGATCGATTTAAAATCGCCCCCCTTGCCGAGGGAGCTGAGGAGTTTGCCGGTGGTCTGCGCGTTGACCTGAGCCGCCTGCACGCTTTTGCTTACTTGAAGCTCTTTCGAGATCGCGTCCTTGACCTGGTCGATCGGCAGCAGTTCGCTGGGCTGGATTTCCACCAGGTGCTGGACGGCCACGCCGTTGTCCAGGTAGACCACTTTGCTGACGGTGTTGTCCTTGGTGAGGGCAAAGGCGGAGTTGTTAAAAGCGGGACTGGGAGGGATGTTGGCGGGGGGCGTGTCGGCGGCAAAGAAATCGGTTGTTTCAGGGGTAAGACCGCGCTTTTTTGCTTCGGTCGCGAAATCGGGAGCCGGCGGCGGAGCGGTACCGGCGGCGGTCGGTTCGGGTTGAAGCGCGATGGCAAACTCGCCCGCCTGTTCGGCCAGGGCCTGTTTGGCGGCGTCCTTGTCCTTATCGGCCAGCTTTTGCTGGTCGGGAGTCAGTTGAAAGAGGACATAATCGACTTTACGCTTTTCCGGCGAGCGGTAGGCGGGCTTCTCCGGGTGGGCCTTGTATTCGGCGGCAATGTCATCCGGTGTGATCTGGACCTGGTCGGCATACGCTTTCGGGTCGAAGGTGACAACATCGATCGCGGCCGGCCCATAGTATTGTTCGTATTTCGTGGTAACGTCCTCGGCCGAACCGCGGACGGTGGCCAAAATCGCCTTGCTGACGGCACCGGTGCGGATGGTATTGCGGACGAAATTCTCGAAGACCTCCTCCGTGCTTTGCAGCGGATCGGGACCGGAATCGGCCGGGATGCGCAACATGCCCTGCAATCGCGCCATGCAGCTCTTGTAGGTGTCCGGGTCGAAGCTGCCGTCCTTCTGGAAGAGGGACTCTTTTCTAATGGCCTCGGTCACCTCGTCGTCGCTGACCTGAATGTGCAGGCGGTCCGCCTCACTCTTGAGCAGCAACTGGGCCCAGGCATCCTCCGCGACCCGGGCCGACGATCCGGTCTGGCTGAGTTCCTGGGATCGTCCTTCCAGGATCATGGCGTAACGCGTTTCGTGGATGGCGTCGTAGAGATCGGCCACGGAGAGATCGGTGCCGTCGATGCGTCCGTAATCGTTGCTGACGCGTCCTCCGGTCGAAGTGAGCAAATTGCCGGAGCTTCCGTAAAAAAGCATACCGAGACCGATGGCCCCCAGGACGATGACCAAGACCGTCTGGGACTGGCTGCGAAGAAACTTAATCATAAAGCGGCGATACTCCGAATGGGGATGGAACGAGAAAACATGAGCATGTCATCATGCGAACTTCAAAGCCCGACGACAAGCCGGGAATGCAATCGGTGGCTACTTTGGCGAGGGGCTGCGGCCATCGTGTCTTGCATCGGGGCCGCTTTTGGTTTCTCTTGATGAGATGAGATCGAGCCGTTTTCTTTGCATATACCTTATGGCGGCTCTCAATTTTCTCTCTTCCGGTCCGGCGGATGCCGGACAGCTCTCCCCGCTGGCTCCCCAGCCCGACTGGTCCTCGCTGGACACTTATCGGCACACGATTACGAGGAAGGAGTTTTCCCGGCTGATCGACCAGGTCTACTCGACTGACGGCGCTTTCTGGGACTACGCCCGGATTGACGACGACAAAGTGACGGTTTACTCCGATACCGGCAGGATCAAGCCATTGGTCACGATTCAATTTGCCGCCAACGAGGCGGATTGCGCGCCGCTGCCGTATCAGTATAAGACCCAGGCCGACTCGACCGACCCGACCCGGCCCCTGAAGGGAATCCGCATTGCGCTCGATCCGGGCCACATCGGCGGGGACTGGGCGCAACTCGAGGCCCGGTATTTCAAGCTGGGCGAC
>CAJCII010000116.1 GCA_903970335.1 Bacteroidota bacterium
GGCCGCTTCTATCGCGTCGTTCACTACGGCGTCAGCAAGGACACCGAGACCATCGACTACGACACCCTCGATGCCCAGGCCGTCGAGATCCGCCCCAAGATGATCACCGCCGGTGCCTCCGCCTACTCCCGCATCATCGACTTCCCCCGCCTCCGCCACATCGCCGACCGCGCCGGGGCCCTCCTCTTCGTCGATATGGCCCACATCGCCGGCCTCGTCGCCGCAGGCGTCCATCCCTCGCCCATCCCCTATGCCGACTTCGTCACCACCACCACCCATAAGACCCTCCGCGGTCCCCGGGGCGGCCTCGTCTTCTGCAAGGAAAAGTACGCCAAGGAAATCGACGCCCAAGTCTTCCCCGGCGTCCAGGGCGGTCCGCTCATGCACGTCATCGCCGGCAAGGCCGTCGCCCTCGGCGAGGCCCTCCGGCCCGAATTCAAGACCTACCAGCAGCAGGTCGTCCGCAACGCCAAGGCCCTCTGCGAAGGCATGAAAAAGAACGGCTTCCGCATCGTCTCCGGCACCACCGAAAACCACGTCATGCTCGTCGATCTCCAGCCCAAAAACCTCACCGGCAAGGACGTCTCCGACCTCCTCGACCACGCCGGCATCACCGTCAACAAAAACGCCATCCCCTTCGACACCCAAAGCCCCTTCAAGGCTGGCGGCATCCGCCTCGGCACCCCCGCCGTCACCACCCGTGGCATGAAGGAAGACGAAATGTTCGACATCGCCAACCTCATCGAGGAAGCCATCGAACACCGCGCCGACTCCGCCCGCATCGCCAAAATCCGCGAGCACGTCCGCGACATCACCGCCCGCTTCCCTCTTCCGTTCTAGCCAGCGCCGCCACCCCGTGCGTCCCCACTGGAGTCTCGATCCGGGCAAACAACCGCCGAATCGAGTCGGGCCCGACCACCCCGCGCCGCCGCCCGAAGAGTTCCTTGAGGGCAGTATCCTCGCGCAGGCGCCGAACATGGGCAAAGCGCCGCCCGTCGTACACGGCGGTGAGCAGAAAACTCATCACCGCCTCGTAGCCCGACCGTGCGTTCGGGCTGGTTCGTCGCACCGGACAACTCGCCGCCAGTTGCTTCCACGATCCCGGTGTGCCGTAAAAACACCGCCGACGGGACCAGGCCTGCGAAAGGCGTCGGCACCTGTTCGGTCGACCCCAGGCGAACCGATCCGCCATCGGTTGGGAAGCTCCATTCTCCTTCACCCGCCGGGTGAAGCTTCTCCTGCTTGATCTTGCTCAGGCAACTCTTTGCGGCATCTTGAGTTGCCCTTTGTCAATCCTTCCCGCGCCCTGTCAATGGCGGGGTTTAGGTTTAATCGAGCTCCTTCTCCAAACGCTCGGCGACCCATTGCTTCAGCATACTTTGGTAATTGAGGTAGCGCTGGCGAGCCAGGCGCTTGAGACGGGAGAGCATCCGGGGATCCATGCGGAGAGTGATGGTAGTCGATTCGTTGGTATCGGTGCTGACGAGAGAGGTCTGCATCAGGCGGGGAGCGATCTGATGGGACTCCCAATAGCGGGCTTCCTCGGCAAGGCTGGGAAAGTTCGGGACGGCTTCCCAATCGGTGACGGAGGGGAGGCTCATGGCTGGAGGGAAGTTTTGGACAGGATTAACACGATTGTCAGGATTGGGGGAAGGCAGGGGAAGAAGTGAGAACGAAGAAGTTAGAACTTAGAACGGGGAATCCCGGTTGTTTTGAGAGTGGGAAGGCTCGCTGCGCTCGGGGTCCGTCGCACGGAAGGCTACATACTCCACCGCGCTAGGGACAGCGGCGGCCACCTCTGCAAAAAGGCAGGCCGAACCGATCGCTCGGAACGATGGAGTCACAAGTTCTCCTTGCTTTTGCGCTCGTAGAAATAGGCTTCCTCCTCGGTCATGAAGCGGGCAGAGAGGACGCGGACGATTTTCCCGGTCGAGGTGTAGACGGCGAAGATGCCCTTGCCGTCGTTGCCGCAACCGAGGCTGAAGAAGCGGTTTTGGGTGGAGAAGCGGTTGGAGTCGGGTAGCAGGCGGAGGCTGAAGGGGTCCTCGAAGCTTTCGCAGATTTCGGCCTGCGAGAGGGTGTCGGATTGATAGAGGGACCAGTCGAATTCCATCGCTCCTTCAGGGTACGGGAGTCGTGGGAGGAAGAAAGAACAAAGAACTGGCGGCGCGGACGGCAGGCACGCCTGTCGCTCGCTCTCCAAAAAGACACCGCCGCTCGGAACAGCGGCGGCTACCACTGAGAAAGGCAGGCTGAACTGATCTTTCGACAAGCTCCGGATGACAACGCTAAATGACGGTGCCGCTGCGAATAATCCCGCCCTTGGGGACGACGACGATACCGTCGCGGATGAAGTAATTCTCGCCGTCGTAGTTCTCGGGCTTGCCGACGGGGGAGATGCGGACGTTGTCGCCGATGCGGGCGTTCTTGTCGACGATGGCACGCTCGATGTGGGTGTTGCGTCCGACGCCGAGAGGCGGGAGGCCGCGGGCGAAGGCGGCATCGACTTCCGCGGCGGTCTCGTAGTCGTCGAGGCCCATGAGGATGGAGTCGCGGATGACGGTGCCGGTCTCGATGCGGCTGCGGATGCCGATGAGGGAGTGCTCGATGTGGGCGTCGACGATGATGCAGCCGTCGGCGATGGCGGCGCGTTCGACGTGGCCGCGCACGATCTTGCTGGCCGGGAGGTAACGCGCGTGGGTGTAGATGGGCGCCTGGGTGTCGAAGAAGTTGAACTTGGGGATTTCGTTGACGAGGTCGAGATTGGCGTCGTAGAAGGCCTTGATCGTTCCGATGTCCTCCCAATAGCCCTGGTAGACGTAGGAGAAAACGCGGCCGCTGCTGATGAGATTGGGGATGATGTGCTTGCCGAAATCGACGTGCTGACCGGCGAGGGCCTTGCCCAGGACATCCTTGTTGAAGACATAGATGCCCATGGAAGCGAGGAAGAGGTCGTCGCCTCCGCCGAGGCCGAGCCTGGAACGG
>CAJCII010000117.1 GCA_903970335.1 Bacteroidota bacterium
GCACATGGGGCTGACCCGGCGTGACGATTTCGCCAACCGCATCGGCGCGCTGACCGCCGCGTTTCCTCAGCTCACCGTCTGCATCGGCGGCCACACGCACCAGGATCATCCGGGCGAGATCGTCAACAACGTGCTCTATACGCAGGCGGACCACTACGGTATTTATGTGGGGAAGATCGACCTGGTTTTTGATCGCGGCACGCGACGGTTGCTCCAGCGCGAGGCCGTCACGGTGCAGATGGACAGCGCGGTGGCGTTCGATCCGCTGGTGCTCTCGCTGGCCAAGGACGATCTGGCGGCCGCGGACTTGGTGCTGGCGCGCGAGATCGGGGAACTGGTCGAACCGTTCGGAGTCGATTCGTCTTTCGGTCATCCGAGCGAGATCGAACGGCTGATCGGCAGCGCGATGATGGCGGCGTTGCGCAAGGAGGGCGGCGACGTCGATGCGGTGGTGCACGGGCTGTTCGATGGCACGCAGCCGCTGGCGGCGGGAACGAAGACGGTGGCCGATGCCTGGGACATTCTGCCGTACGAGAATGAGATTGTGACGGTCGAGCTGGACCGCGAGGATTTCCTGGCGCTGGTGCGGGATTTTTCCGTTGGGCGCGATTATCGTAACGTGATGGGCGTGGCTGTCGTGGCCGCGCAGAACGGGAAGCAGGTTACGGTCGAGGATGTCCGGGCGAGGGATGGTTCGCCGTTGCCGGACAAGCCGAGGTACCGCATTGCGATGAATTCCTACGATTCGCAGTCAGGCGGGCAGCGGTTCCTCACCGTGGCGCAACTGGTCGGGCGGGCCTCGAGTCGGCGCGTACTGCACCGGATCCAGATTCGCGATGCGCTGGTCGATTTTTTTGTGGCGCGAGAGAAAGTGGGGCGGGAGACGTTGTTGGTCTGAGTTGCCCCAGCCGGACGAGCGTTTACTTGATCAAGCGGATGGTGAGCGGGTAGTGGAAAAAGTTGCCTTCGGATGCTTTGATCGCGCCGATAATCGGACAGACGAGCGAGATCACCGCGAGCACCATCAGGAGTAGAATGCCGACGAGCAAGAAAACGAGAAGGAGGCAGGCGAAGGCATAGATGATGAGGGAGATGTGGAAATTGAGGACTTCCCGGGCGTGGTTGGCGATGAACGGAGAGTCCTGTTTTTTGACGAGGTAGATGATGAGCGGGAGGATGAGGCCGACGCCGAGAAAGGGGGAAAGGTGACAGAGGATGACGATGAGCTTGTCGTTACCCTGGCCTTGCGGGGGAACGGGCGGGAGAGGGGTGTCAAGCGGAAGCGGGGGCAGCATCGGCTGGTTCATAAAAGCGGGTGGGCTCGGCGGGATTTGAACCCGCGACCAAGCGATTATGAGTCGCCTGCTCTAACCGCTGAGCTACAAGCCCAATGAGGGGGAGGATAAAAGCAGAAACGTTTGGCGTCGAGGATAACTGCCGCGAAAGCAGAGGGTGCTAATTGGAATCTTTTTTCCAGATTCCTTTCCCAGCGGGAATTAAAAGATCGATGGCAAGGTAAACCACTGCCGATGCGATTAAATAAAAAAGAAACAGGACAAAGGCCAGCATGAGATACCCTATAAACCGGTTTAAAAAAGAATCGGAGCCAGGCTCACTAAAAAGAGGCATGGATATAATCGTGAAACCCCAAGGGATATACCAGTAGACGACCTTTTTCCTCGCCTTCGACATATTGGGAATTGTCGTCATGGACTTCCTACCTCTTCGTTAAGGATAAATTAACAGCGGGTTGAGCAAAATCCACTGACTAATCCGGAAAGCAGGGCCAGTGTCGGAATCAGTACTTCAGCCGTGTCATAAACAGCGTCAGGGAGAGGGCGAAACAGATCAGGGTGGAGAACGGACGGGAGGCGGAGAGAAAATTGATGGCCTCAGCCAGATAGGGGCCGCCTGCGGCCGCCCAGGTCCAGTCGTCGGGGTTGGTAAAGGCGAGGGCAGCGCCCAGAACGAGGAGCACGAGGATGCCGATGTCGCGAAACATGTTCATGGGATTCTTCCTATTTGGGCGGGGTAGGTATTCACGAGCGATTAGACTCACCTTCGGTTAGCAGGCTGCGGGCCAGCGCGAGGGCCGCGTCGGTTTGACCGCCGAGCATCCGGGCCAGTTCGCGCTGACGGGCGGTGCCGTCGAGCCGGGTCAACTCGGTGAGGGTCCGGTTCTGCTTGATTTTCTTTTCCACGGCAAAGTGGCTTTGGCCCTGGGCGGCGACTTGCGGCAAATGGGTGATGCAGAGCACCTGATGGGAGCGACCGAGGCCGCGCAATTTTTTGCCGACCTGCCCGGCGGTTTCGCCGCCGACATTGGCATCGACCTCATCGAAAATGAGGATGGGGATTTCGTCGACCTCGGCGAGGGTGGTTTTGACGGCGAGCATCACGCGGGCCATTTCGCCGCTGGAGGCGATGGCGCGGAGAGGACGGGGCGCTTCACCGGGATTGGGGGCGAAGATGAATTCGACGTGGTCGCTGCCGGTAGGGCCGGGGGCTACCGGCGAAAGGCCGACCTCGAAGACCGCTTTGCTGAAACCGAGATCGCGCAATTCCTGCGAGATTTTTTCGCCCAGCGGACCGGCGATCTTGTGCCGCGCCCGGGATAGGTTCGTGGCGGCTTTTTCGAGGACATCCCGCGCCGCCTTTTCCCGTTGGGAGAGGGTGGCGAGCAACTCCGCGCTGCTTTCCAGGGCGGTCAACTGGGCCTGGGCCTTGTCGCCGAAGGCGAGCACGGCCTCGATGGTGCCGCCGTATTTGCGCTTGAGGCTTTGGACGAGGTTGAGTCGTTCCTCGAGTTGGTGCAACTGGGCGGGATCGAGTTCGACCTGCTCCGCGCGCGTCTGCACGGTGGCGAGGAGTTCCTGCAAGTTCGCGATGGCCTGGCGGTTGAGCGACTCGGCCTCGACGATGGAGTTGTCCATGCGCTGCCAGGCGGTCAAAGCGCGCTCGACCTGGGCGAGTTGGGTCAGGGCGGCGTTTTCCGATTCGCCGAGCAACGCGGTGATGACTCCGGCCTGTTCGAGGATATATTGCGAATGCGAGGCCGCGCGGTAATCGTTCTCGATGCGCTCGTCGTCGCCGGGCTGGAGATGGGCCGATTTGATTTCGCCGACCTGATGTTGGAGGAGGGAGAGGCGCTGCTCGCGTTCGCTTTCGGTGAGTTCGAGGGCGGCGCGTTCCTTTTCGATTTCGCGCAAGGCGGCGCAGGCGGAGACGCAGGCGGCGCGGAGGGGGGCAAGCTTGCCGTAGGCATCGAGCAGCTCGGTCTGCTTTTCGGTCGCGAGCAGGGACTGGTGATCGTGCGGGCCGTGGACATCGACGAGGAGGTCGCCGATGCTTTTGAGGCCCTGGAGCGGAACCGGGCTGCCGTTGGCGAACTGGCGATTGGCGCCCGAGGCGGAGACGCTGCGCTTGAGCAAGAGGGTGCTGCCCTCGCACGGTTCGGCACCGATCCCGGCGAGGGCGGCGTCGATTTCCTTGCGGCGGGTCTCGTCGGCGAGGGTGAGTTCGGCCTCGACGGAGCAGGCGTCGGCCCCGGTGCGGATGAGGGACTTGTCGGCCCGCTCGCCGAGGAGGAGGCTGAGGGCGTCGATGAGGATCGACTTGCCCGCACCTGTCTCGCCGGTGAGCGTGTTGAAGCCGGGGCCGAGTTCCCAGGTGAGGTCTTCGATCAGCGCGAGGTTCCGAATGCGCAAGGAGACGAGCATGATGGCAAACTAGATTCTTTTTCGATGGAATTCACGGAATTAACGCCGGAAAAATTCCATGGCACCGCGCGCGGCGCGGGTGGCGGTGGAGAAGCAGCCTTGCAGGAGATAGCCGCCCGTGGGCGCTTCCCAGTCGAGCATCTCTCCCGCGCAGAAGATGCCGGGCCAGCGCCGGAGCATGAGGCGCTCGTCGAGTTCGTCCCAGCGCACCCCACCGGCGGAGGAGATGGCCTCCGCGATGGGACGCGGCCCCTGCGAGGCGAGGGGAAACGACTTGGCGAGTTCGGCGAGCCCGGCGGGGGTGGAGTCGTGGGCGCGGAGGCGGAGGAGCGCCTGGGCAACCCGGCTCAGGCGCCAGGCGACGACGGCCCGTTCCAGCGGGGGTTGCGGCGGGGCCGAGGCGAATTTGGCGAGGAGTTGGGCAGAGGTGAAGGCGGGCTTGAGGTCAATGGCGACGGACGGCACCGCCATGGCCCGCAAGGCCCGGCCGAGTTGGTAGATGGCGCCGCCTTCGAGGCCATCCCGGGTGACGAGCAGTTCGCCCGCGACGGACTCGTCTCCGGCGCGGACGACGACGTTCTTGAGGGGAAGGCCCTCGGCCTCGGCGAGGAATTCGGCGGGCCAGGCGACCTCGTAGCCGCAGTTGGCCGGGGCGAGGGGAGTCACGCCGATTCCCACCTCGGCAAAGAGCTTCGTCCAGCGGCCATCCGATCCGGTTTGCGGCCACGACGCGCCGCCCAGCGCGAGGACGAGGACGCGGGTCGAGAGCGCGGTCGGGCCATGGGGCGTGGCGAACTGCACTTCGATCCGGTCGTTGTCGCCCCGGCTGAATCCGGTCAGGCCGTGCCAGACGCGGAAGATTACGCCCTGCCGGCGCAGGCGCTCGACCCAGCGGCGCAGCAACGGCGCGGCCTGTTTGGTTGTCGGGAAAACGCGCCCGCTGGTGCCGACGAAGGTCTCGATGTCGAGTTCCTTGGCCCAGAGGCGGAGCGCGTGCGGGGAAAATTCGGCGAGCAGGTCCCGCCAGCGGCCCGTCGTATCGCCATAGCGGGCGGGGAAATTTTCCACCGGCTCGGAGTGGGTGAGGTTCAAGCCGCCGCGCCCGGCGACGAGAAACTTGCGTCCGACGGAGGGTTTGTGGTCGGCCAGCACGGTGCGCAAGCCCGCCGCCGAGAGAATTTCCGCGGCGCGGAGTCCGGCCGGTCCGCCGCCGACCACGAGGGCGTCGCAGGTGGATTGGTCGGCGGGGCCTGTTTTCGATTTACGCTCCGGCATGGACGAAACGAGAGGCTAGTGTAGTGCTTTCCAAATAACGATACATTGCTTAACTCCAGGATCGGAACCGCAAAAGGCACCGCCGCTAGCTAGCGACAGCGGCGGCTACCACTACACTAAGCACGACCCGAACGAATTTGTTTTTTGGCGATTTCCCAAGTTACACCGGGGCCGGGGTTGACCAGGCAGCGAGCCTTGCGCTTGCAAACTTCCTTAACTACGGAAGGAGGATGGGGAAGCGTAGGTTGGTCTTCCGCGATCGAATCCCGGACGGCTTCGACCAACGGCAATCGTTCGGCCACTGGCAGGGTGCGAAATTCCAAAGGAGTTGGCTTGGATAGAAATTAAGGCTGGCGATTTACCCGACCAAGTGGAATCAATCCGGCCTTTTCCTCTTGACCCCTACTTCGCAGGCGATAGCGTAGACGTTTCAGTCCGCGCCTGCGGTGGGAACTCTAACGGGTTTCCCACCTTTTTTTTCCCCATCGCAGGCGGTCGGGATAGAAAACACCGGAACCTGCTATGAGCCAAGAATTTATTGCCGTATTGGATTACATGGAGAAAGAGCGCGGAATCAAGCGCGAACTTCTCTACGAAGCTGTGCACGCCGCTCTTCTCGCGGCGGCCCGCAAAAGCTTTGGCCCGGCCCGCGATCTGAGTGTCGAACTCGACCAAAAAACCGGCAAGATCAAGGCCATCGCCCGTCTCGTGGTCGTGGAAAAAGTCACCCTCCCGCATGACGAAATCAGTCTGCCCAAAGCCCGCCTCCTCAAGCCCGAGGCCGCCCTCGGCGACACCGTGGAAGTCGATGTTAACACCAAGGACTTCGGGCGCATTGCCGCGCAGGTTTTCAAGCAGGCCATGAACCAGACGCTCCGCGGGATCGAGCGCTCGATGGTTTTCGACGAATTCAAGGATCGGATGGGTGCCATCGTCACCGGTACCGTCCGCCGCTTCGAGCGCTCCGATGTCATTGTCGATCTCGGCAAGTTCGAAGCCGTCATGCCCGCCCGCGAACGCGTCCCCACCGAGGAATACACGCCCGGCGAGCGCATTCGCGCCTACGTCCTCGCCGTGGAAAACACTCCCCGCGGCCCCGAGATCATTCTCTCCCGTAGTCATCCCAATTTTGTCCGTAAACTCTTCGAGCTCGAAGTCAGCGAACTTAACGACAAGACCATCGAGATCAAGGCCATGGCCCGCGAGGCCGGGTACCGAACGAAAATTGCCGTCTGGTCCGCCAACGACAAGGTCGATCCCGTCGGTGCCTGCGTCGGGATGCGGGGCGCTCGCGTCAAGAACATCGTCCGCGAATTGAACAATGAGAAGATCGATCTCTTCAAGTGGTCGCCCAACATCCGGGAACTTGTGGTCGAGGCCCTCAAGCCCGCCAAGCTCAAGACCCTCGAAGTCGATGAGGCCGCCAAAAAAGTCACTGTTCTCGTCGATGAAGAGAATCTATCCCTCGCCATCGGACGTCGCGGCCAGAACGCGCGCCTGACCCAGAAGCTTACCGGGTGGGACATCGACGTGAAGAAGGAAGAGGAAGTGGCCGCCCTCGGCTTCGAGCAAAAGCTTGCCAAGGCGTCCGAGGCCCTCGCCCTTAAATTGCAGGTTGCGCCCGCCGTGGCGGAGCAGATCGTCCGCGCGGGATTTCTTAGCGCGGAAGGCATCGCCGAAGTCGATATCGACGACCTCGTCAGCGCCGCTCCCGACCTCGACCCCGCCGTGGTTGCCGAAATTCACCAAAAGGCCCGCAGTTTACAACCCCACGAGTAGAGCTAATTTGCCAGATACCCCCGTTGCATGCCCAAAGATCAACCCGAGAACAAAGCCAAGGACCAAACCGATATGAACGCCGCACCTGCGCCAGCCAAAAAGGCACCCGGGAAGGCTGCGTCGATCGATTCCAAGGCCAGAACCGCCAAGCCGACCAAAGATGAGACGAAAGCGGCTTCGACAACGCCACTCGTGTCCCCTGCACCTGCCCAAGCTTCGGAGACTTCCGATTCCAAATCGAAAGCTCCGGCCAAACGTCAGTTTCTGACTGCCTCCGAACAACGGATGGCGGAAAACAAGCCCGCGCAGCCCGCAGCAAAGGATCAAGCGCCTTCTACCGTCGTGGCTGCTCCAGTTCCCAGTGTTCCCGCTCCGACCGCGAAGCCGGTCGAAAATGCCGTTTCCGTCGGCGATGAAGCGGCCCTGGCCGCGCAGCAGCTCCTCGACAAAATCGTCGTCATCAAGCCTCCCATCATCGTCAAAGACCTTGCCGCCAAACTTGGTCTTAAGCCTTACCAGATTATCCATCACCTGATGGAAATGAACATTTTCACCAGTGCCAGCCAGGCTCTGGAGGAAGAAGTTGCCCGTAAACTTTGCTCGAAGCTCGGCTTTACCTTCGAAATCGAAAAGCGCGAAAAAGGCGCAGGCCAGGTTCATGCTCCGGTCAAGATTGTCGAGCCGCCCAAACCCCCTCCGGTGGTTGCTTCCGAACTTCAGGCCCGTCCCCCCGTCATCACCTTCATGGGCCATGTCGATCACGGCAAGACCTCTCTTCTCGATGCCATTCGCAAGGCCCGCGTTGCGGCGGGGGAAGCTGGAGGCATCACCCAGCACATCGGCGCCTATACCGTCAAGCGTGGCAACCACACCATCACCTTTCTCGATACTCCGGGTCATGAGGCCTTCACCGCGATGCGCGCGCGCGGGGCCAATGTCACCGACATTGTCGTGCTCGTCGTCGCCGCCGACGACGGCATCATGCCCACCACCATCGAGGCCATCAATCACGCCCGGGCCGCGAAAGTCCAGCTCATGGTCGCCATCAACAAAATCGACCTCCCCGGCGCCAACCTCACCCGCGTCAAGGGCCAGTTGCAGGAGCAGGGACTCGTCGCCGAGGAATATGGCGGCGACACCATTGTCTGTGAAGTCTCAGCCACCAAGGGCATCGGCATCGAAAAGCTACTCGAAATGATGCTCCTCCAGGCCGAGATCCTCGAACTCAAGGCCAATCCCCGGGGGCTCAGCCGTGGTACCGTCATCGAAGCTCAATTCGAACAGGGCCGCGGACCGACCTCGACCATCCTGGTCCAGCAAGGCACGCTCCATGTCGGAGACGCCATCCTCGCCGGCCCTTATTATGGCCGGGTCAAGGCCCTCATCAACGACCTTGGTCAGAACGTCAAGGAAGCCGGACCCTCCATACCGGTCAAAGTCCTTGGTCTCGATGGCGCACCGTCTCCGGGTGAAGAATATAACGTCTTCAAGAACGAACGCGAAGCCCGCGAAGTTGCCGAAGACCGGCGCGATAAACTCCGCCTCGGTAAACTCGAGGCTCCCGCCAGAATCACCCTCGAAAATCTCTTTGAGGCCATTGCCGACGAAAAACACAAGGTTCTCAAACTTATCCTCAAGGGGGATGTCCAGGGATCCGTCGAGGCCATTGTCGCTTCCCTCAAAAAAATCGACAGCAAGAAAATCGATCTCGATATCGTCTTGTCCTCGGTCGGAGCCATCTCCGAGTCCGACATCCTCCTCGCCAAGGCCTCCCAGGCCGTGGTCATCGGCTTTAACACCCGCACCGACAACGCCGCCGCCAACGCCGCCAAGCGCGAGGGCGTGCAGATCAAGCTCTACAGCATCATCTACGAGCTTCTCGACCAGGTGAAGGAATCGATGGCCGGCCTGCTCGACCCGGAACTTCGCGAGACCCTGATTGGCACTGCTTTGGTCAAACAGGTTTTCCAACTCTCCAAATTCCCCGTCGCCGGATGCAGCGTCCAGTCCGGGCGCATCGTTCGCAACGGACGCGCCCGCGTCGTGCGCAAACGCCAGCCGATTTACGATGGCGCGGTCGTTACGCTCAAGCGGTTTCAAGACGATGCCAGCGAAGTCCGTGCCGGACTCGAATGCGGCATCCGTCTGGGAGACTTCAACGAATACCTAGCCGACGACATTATCGAGTGCTACCAGCTCGAAAAAGTCCCTCAGACCCTCTGACCTCGAGGGGTCTTGTCATGACAAGGTAAATAAGAAAAAAAGTCCGTCTCCCCGCTTGCATATGATCGACGGCGATAATAGCATATACTACTTCTCGTAGTATCTCCGTAAGAACTCAAAGCCGTGCCCGCCAACGACGATTTTATTCTCGAAATTTTGATCAAGCATGGCTTGATCCAACCCTCCGACATGGAGGACGCCCGGCGTGCGGCCAGCAATAACGGCCATGGGCCTGTCGAAGAGTTGGTCCGCAACGGCCTCATAACCAGCTTGGATATTCTTCGCACCACTGCCGCCGAAGCGGGCGTGGATTTGGTCGAAAAAATCGAAATCATCCCGGAGGATGCCGTTAATGCAGTCCCCAAGCAGCTCGCCTATCGGCTGGCCGTCATGCCCGTCCATCTCGACGGACGACACCTGCGCGTGGCGCTCGCAGACCCCTTTAACTTCGATGCCCTCGATACGCTCACCAAAGAACTCCGCTTCGACATCGAGCCGGTGGTCGCTCCCCCCGACCAGATCGAGCTGGCTCTTAAACGCTACTACGGCAGCGCCAGCGAAATGGTCAACTCGCTCATCGGAACGTACAGTGGCGACGAACTGCAAGTTCGTGAAAAAAAGGGGGAAGGGGAGACCGATCACGACCCTGGCGACGACGCCCACATCATCCGGCTCGTCAATCTCATGATTCTGGAGGCCCATCGGCTTCGTGCCAGCGACATCCACCTCGAGCCTCTCGAAAAGCGGGTCCGCCTCCGCTACCGGATCGACGGTGTGCTGCAAGTGATGACCGATCCGCCCAAGAAACTCCAGGCGGCAATGGTCAGCCGCCTCAAGATCATGTCCAACATGAGCATCGCGGAAAAGCGGTTGCCGCAGGACGGACGCATCCAGTTGCGTACCGCCGACGGACGCACTTCCATCGATCTCCGCGTCTCGACCATTCCCACCAATCATGGCGAATCGATTGTCATGCGTATTCTCGACAAGACCAGCCTCGTCCTCGGTCTGCCCGAACTCGGTTTCCTCTCCGACGATCAGGCCACCATGGAGCGCATTCTCGGTCTCCCCGACGGCATCTTCCTCGTTACCGGCCCGACCGGCTCTGGCAAAAGCACCACGCTCTACGCCTGCCTCAACCTCATCAATAAACCCGACCGCAAGATCATCACGGTGGAAGACCCGGTTGAGTACCAGCTCTCCGGCGTCAACCAGGTCCCCGTCAACATGGAAGTCGGCATGACCTTTGCCGCCGCCTTGCGTGCCATGCTCCGTCAGGCACCCAACATCATCATGGTCGGTGAAATTCGCGACGTGGAAACGGCCACCATCGCGATCAACGCCTCGCTCACCGGTCACCTCGTCTTCAGCACCCTCCACACCAACGATGCCCCCAGCGCCGTTACCCGCCTCGTCGATATCGGCGTCAAACAATTCCTCGTCGCCTCCTCCGTTCGCGCCATCATGGCCCAGCGCCTCGTCCGCCGTATTTGCGCCAACTGCACCCAGCCCTACGAGCCGACGGAAACCGAACTACGCGCCCTCAACTTGAAGCCCGACCAGATCGAACAGGCCAACTTCCGCAAAGGCCACGGTTGTGACCGCTGTCGCAACACCGGTTACAAGGGCCGTATGGGTATCTTCGAGGTCTTTGTCCTCGACGACGAAATCCGCCGCATGGTGAACGAGGGACTCAGTGTGAGCGCCATCCGCCAACGTGCCCGCGACCTCGGGATGCGCACCCTCCGTGAGGACGGCATCCGCAAAGTCCTTGGCGGCATGACCACTCCGGACGAAGTCATCACCGCCACCATGGGAGACAAGGAATAAACCATGAATCCCGAACTGCTTCTCTCTTTCCTGCACGACAACGGCATCATCGACGAGTTGCAGATGCAGGAACTCCGCGAGGAACAGTCCCGCACCGGTAAGCCCATCGAGGAACTGATCGGCAATATCGGTGTCATTCCGCTGGGCGAAATGTACCAGATGATCGCGCAGGCCCTTGGTACCGAGGTCGTCGATCTCACCAACATGGAGTTCTCGCCCGAATTGCTCAGTCTCGTTCCCCCGCAAACGGCCCGTTTGCAAGGCGTCCTCCCGCTCGATTTCGACGGCCATTTCCTTCGGGTCGCTGTCGCCAACCCCATGGACCCGAACGTGGTCGACAACCTCCGTTTCGCCACCCAGAAGGACATTATCATTTACGTTGCGCCCGCCGCGCAAATCCTGTCTACGATCGAGCGCTATTACGGCTCGGAAGTCTCCGACATGGAGGACGTCCTCGCCTCCCTTGCTGGCGATGCCGCCGCGAAGACCGGAACGAGCGATGTCATCGACATCGAAAGCGCCTCCTCGACCCCCATCATCAAGTACGTCAATACGGTCATTGCCCAGGCCATTCAGGCCCGCGCCAGCGACATCCATTTCGAGCCCTTCGAGCACGATTTTAAAATCCGCTACCGTGTCGATGGCGCTCTCTACGAAATGTCCCCGCCCCCCCGGACCCTCGCCGTCGCCATCACCTCCCGCATCAAGGTCATGTCCAATCTCAACATCGCCGAGCGTCGCGTCCCTCAGGATGGACGCATCCAGACGACCATGGCCGGGCGACAGGTCGATCTTCGCGTCTCCACGCTCCCGACTCAGTTCGGCGAAAGCGTCGTCTTACGCGTCCTCGACCGCACCACTGTCCGCCTCGATCTCGCCGCCATCGGCCTGCCCACCCGCATTTACGACTACATTTGCGCTGTAATCGAAAAACCCAACGGCATCTTCATCGTCACTGGCCCGACCGGGTCCGGGAAGACCACCCCCCTGTACGCCTGTCTTAACCGCATCAACACCACCGACAGCAAGCTTCTCACCGCCGAGGAACCCGTCGAATACGAAATCGAAGGCATCCAGCAGGTCCCCATTAACGAGGCCATCGGACTCACTTTTGCTCGCGCGCTCCGCGCCTTTCTCCGTCAGGACCCCGACCGCATCATGGTCGGTGAAACCCGCGACCTTGAAACCGCCCAGATCGCCATTCAGGCCTCGCTCACCGGTCACCTCGTCTTCACCACTCTCCATACCAACGACGCGCCGGGTGCCATCGCCCGTCTGATCGACATGGGGGTCGAACCCTTCCTCATCGCCTCGAGCCTCGAGGGCGTACTCGGCCAGCGGCTGGTCCGCAAAATCTGCAGCGATTGCAAAACCCCCTACGAGCCCAGCGAATCCCTCCTGCGCCAGATCGGTCTCTCGGTTCATGATGTCGGCGATAAAAATTTCTACTACGGTGCCGGGTGCGAAAAGTGCAACCGAACCGGTTATCGCGGACGCAAAGGCATCTACGAACTACTCGACGTTACCGAACCGATCCGCGAGCTCATCACCCAGCGTGCTCCCTCCGTCGTCATCCGCCAGAAAGCCATCGAGCTTGGCATGACCACCCTCCGCTCCGACGGTTTGCGCAGCATCTTTGAAGGCGAAACCACCATCGAGGAAGTCCTGAAGTACACCTAGCAAACACCCAACCCTACCCCCTGATTATGCCCAAATTCTCCTACACGGCCGTGGATGCACGTGGCAAGCAAGCCAACGGATTTGTCGAAGCCAACGATCAGAACGACGCCATCGCGCAAATCCGTCAGTTGGGCTATTATCCGCAGCGACTTGATGAAGCCCGGGAAGCGGTTTCCGCCGGCAACGACAACAAGCCCAAGGCCAAGAAGCGTGGCGGTCGCGTCAAGTCCTCCATCCTCACCACCTTCACCCGCCAGCTCGCCACTCTCATCGACGCCGGTCTGCCCTTGATGCGCAGCCTCAACACCCTCGCCAAACAGGAACGCAATGCCGTCATGCGCTCGACCATGACGCACCTCGCCACCTCGGTCGAAGGTGGCAGCACCTTCTCCGAAGCCCTCTCCCTCCACCCCGGCATCTTCAATAAACTTTACGTCAACATGGTCAAGGCTGGAGAACTCGGCGGCGTGCTCGAAATTGTTCTTACCCGCCTCGCGGAATTTCAGGAGAAGTCCCAAAAAATCAAAGGCAAGGTCGTCTCCGCCATGGTTTACCCCGTCGTCGTCCTTGTCATCGCCTCGGCCATTTTGAGCTTCCTGCTGATCTTCATCGTCCCGAAATTCCAGCAAATTTTTAACGATGCCCTTCCTGGCAAGCCGCTGCCGGGCATCACCGTGTTCGTGATCAATTGTAGCGACCTCCTTGTCTCCAAATGGTATCTTGTGCTTGGTTTTATCGCTGTGGTTGTCTTTGGCTATAAGATTTTGTCCAACACCACGTTTGGTATCCTGCTGATCGACCGCATTGCCCTGCGCCTGCCCATCTTTGGCGATCTTATGACCAAGACTTCCATCGCCCGCTTCAGCCGCACGCTCGGTACCTTGATCAGTAGCGGTGTGCCCATCCTTCAGGCCCTCAATATTACCCGAGAGACCGCCGGAAACACCGTGGTCGCCGGTGCCATCGGCAAAATTCACGACAGTGTCAAGGAAGGCGAATCGGTCGTCGGGCCCATGGAAGCTTGCGGCGTTTTCCCGCCCATTGTTACCAGCATGGTGCAGGTCGGGGAAGAAACCGGTCAGTTGCCCGACATGTTGGTCAAGGTCGCCGACGTCTATGAAGCCGAGGTCGATAACGTCGTCACCGGCCTCACCAGTATCCTCGAGCCCATCATGATCGTCATGCTGGCCGTGATTGTCGGCACCATCGTCATTGCGCTTTTCATGCCCATGATCGGTCTCATCACCGGTATGAGCGACCAGGCCAACCAGCACTAACTTGCTCGCAGGCCTTCCCCATTCCCGAAAACTCTTTGGGAATGGGGGAGAGTCGATGACTCGACTTGGCGATGGAACACTCCGCCTGATCGAGAATGGACGATGGCCCGCTTCGGGTCGCCCGGGCTACATCCCCAGGGTCATCTGCAATCTCGAATCCGATTCGCTCTGCTGCACCAGCTCCACAATCCGGTCCACCTGCACATGCTCCTGGATCAGCTTCTGGATCAAATCGATCTTGTCCCGGTCGCCCACCTCGGTTTTCACGGTCATCCGGGCGATCGTCGTCGTCGCGCTGGACACATCCGCCGGTGTCGAAATAAACGGAATCGAGCGCTGCTTGATCAGCTCCATCACGCTCTCGTGCGGCAAAATGCCGTCCGTCAGCACCATTCCCGCCAATTGATTGCGCGAGGCATTCTTCGAGTCGTCGTTCAGCACCATCATGATCAAGTCCTCCCGGTCGCCGGGGGTGATGATCAGCGTGCCGGGACTCAACAGTCGCTCGGCGTTGCGCGAGGACATCGCCCCCACGCCGATCCGCGCGATCCGCTTCCGCTTGTGCTGCGCACCGGCCAGAAATTCTCCCTTCAGTTGCACGCACGCCTGGTTCACGGTCGGCTTGTAGAGCTCCGTATGCAGGGGAATCATCCCCAAAAGCGGCAACCCCAACTTCGCCAGGCCCAGCGTCGCGTACTCCTTCAACATGTCCATCTTGGCCGGGTTAACCTTGTTGATGATCGCGCCAATAACCTCCACTCCGTGCTTCTGGAATAACGCCAGGTTCAGGCTGATTTCGTCGATCGGTCGACCGATTCCAGCCCGGCTGACGATGATTACCTTGCTCTTCAGCAGTTTCGCCACCGTCGCGTTGGAAAGATCGAAAACACTCCCCACGCCCGCATGGCCTGTTCCCTCTATAATCACGAAATCCTTCTCCCACGCCGACTCGTCGAAGGCCGACCGCACCCGGTCGTGCAGTTGATGTGCGATGCCGCCGGAAAGATACCGCCGTGTAAAATCCGGCTCCACCGCGATCGGACTCATTGCCTTGAGCGGGGTATGCGGGTGGTACGTGTCGTTGATCAGCACCGTGTCCTCGTCGATCTTCGCCCCCTCGATCTCCACGAAACGTTGCCCCACCGGTTTGATGAAGCCGATCCGCGGAAAGCGATTTTGCAAGGCCGAAAACAGTCCCACCGAAGTTGTCGTTTTTCCGTCGTCCATCCGCGTGGCCGCCACAAAAATCCGTGGCGTCATCGTATTGCGCAAAACCAGCTCCGGCCGATTCGTCGCGGGTTCGAGAAAAACGGAATTGGCCATAAGTGCGGTGCGGATGCGGATCGGGCCTCGGGACGATGCTCAGATCCCGTCAATCGCCGTTGTCTCGTATCGCCCCGCGCCCTGGTCCGGGTAAAGTCGACGATATTCGATCGCTTGCAAACTCACGATCGCCGCCACCCCCACGATTTCATGCACGCTCGCGCCGCGCGAAAGATCGGCCGCCGGTTTGTCCAGCCCCAGGAGAATCTGCCCGTAAGCCTCTCCCCCCGCCAGCCGGTGCACCAGCTTCACCGCGATATTCCCGGAATTCAGGTCCGGGAACACCAGCACATTTGCCTGACCGGCCACCAGACTGCCCGAGGCCTTGATCTCGGCGATCTCCTTTACCAAGGCCGTGTCCGCCTGAAGCTCCCCGTCGATTTCCCCCGCCTGGTCCTTGTCGAAAAGCGCCTGCTTCGCCAATGCCGTCGCAGCCACGATCTTCTCCGTGTCCAGCGTTTGCGCCGATCCCTTGGTCGAGTACGACAACATCGCCACCCGCGGAATCGAGCCTGTCAGTTGGCGGAAGAGCCGTGCCGACTCCGTCGCGATCGTCGCCAATTGCTCCACATTCGGATTCGGGATCACGCCGCAGTCCGCGAACGTGAACACCCCCTTCTCCCCGTAATGGTCGTTCGGAATCTGCAGCACCATGCACGACGAAATCGATTTGATCCCCGGCAGCGGCTTGATCAACTGGAATAGCGGACGCAAGATGCTCCCCGAATTCGACGTTGCGCCCCCCACCAGACCGTCCACCTGCCCGTTTTGCAGCATGAGCGCGCCGAAGTAATTTGGGTTCGATACAATCTTCTTTGCGTCCACCTCCGCGATCCCCTTGTACCGGCTCAGGCTCTCCAGCTTTTTGATGAACAGCGGCAAATCCTCCGCCTTCTCCGGATCGATAATCAGGATCTTGTTCAGCGAGGTCCGTGCTTTTTCCGCCGCAGCCTCCACTTCCTCTTTCTTGCCCAGCAACACCGCAGTCCCCAGTTGCAGATGCACGAATTCCGACGCGGCTGCCAGGATTCTCGGTTCCGTCCCCTCGGGGAAAACAATCCGCTTGGGGTGCTGGCGAAGTTGTTTGAAGACGCTTTCGATGAATTTCATGGATAAAAAAATGGGGGCTGGACCCGGTTAAGTCGAAGCTCGCCGAAAAAAATTAGTTCAGGCGCAAAGGCGATGGAATTTTCATGCCTATTAAGGTTCCAAGACTATCTGTTTCCTACTGGTCTGTCGAGAAAACTTGAAAGGCAGTGTCCCTCAATAGCGCTTCATCGTCGGCTCGACCTGCACCGCCCACGCATCGATTCCCCCCGTCAGGTTGATGACGTTCCCGTAGCCCTTCGCTTTCAAAAAGCCCTGTGCTCGCGCCGACCGCATCCCATGATGGCAATACAAAACGATCGTCTCTTCCGGTGCCAGTTCCTCCGTCGCCCGTTGCTGGAATGCGCTCAACGGAATCAACTCCGCCCCCGGCAAACGCACCAACGCCCACTCGTCCGCCTCCCGTACATCGATTAGTCGCAAGGTGTTGCCCCGGTCGAGCCGGGCCTTCAGTTCGGTTGGAGTAATCGTCATGGTTCGAGCTAAAAACAATGTTCCGGCACTCCTTCATAAGCAAGCGTCTATCGTTTTTATGATTTTAGTCACCGGAATGTAACAATTCGCGGGCTTGCCCAGACTATCCACTCGGCTAGATGTCGATAGAGTGAGCGATGTCTAAGCAGACAATTGGTTTAACCTTATGCAACACAAAATCCTGGTCGTGGATGACGAAGCCGACGTCGTCGATATGCTTGTCATCAACCTTCGTACCGCCGGTTTCCTCGTCGTTGCGGTTGAGGACGGCCCCTCGGCCCTGATCAAGGCCCGCACGGAAGCCCCCTCCCTCGTCATCCTCGACCTCATGCTCCCCGGCATG
>CAJCII010000118.1 GCA_903970335.1 Bacteroidota bacterium
GTCGGCGGGGAGTGAAGAAGAGGAGATTGGCGGCGAGGATGCCGACGGCCTGGAGGAAATTGACGCCGATATCGGGCTCGCGGCCCAGGGCGGCGAAGGTGCTGATGCTGCCCCAGACGCCGACAGTACGGACGAGAACGACGGTGGTCTCGGGGCGGCGGGCGAGGATATCGGGAACGGCGCGGGTGAAGCCGATTTTCTCGAGGCCGTTGCGTTCGGTGCGGCCCGAGGGATAGATGAGGAAATTCTCGCCGCGATCGAGTCCGGCGACGACGGTGTCGATGAGGGGCTCGACCCGGTCGCGGGCGCTCTGGCTGTGCTGGATCAAGTCGGGAACCTCGAGGGCGTTGATGAACCGCATCAGCGGGTTCAGGAAGACCGGGCGATACATGAAGCTGGCGACAAGCGGGCGGAGTGGGATTTCGCCGCCAATCTGGGTCATGACGAGGACGGGGTCGATGAAGCCGGGGTGATTGGGGAGGACGAGAACGGGGCCATGGAGGTTGCGGAGGCGGTCGAGGCCCTCGATGCGGACGCGGTAGCGGAGCCAGACGAGAGAGCGTCCGATGAAGCGGAGGAAGAGTTGGGCGGGGGTCACGGGGATTTTTATTCTTCCTACATGATAGGGGGTTGCAGAAATTTTGCGACATTGAGCCTGACCCGAGATTTTCTCGCCATTCCCACCCTAACGAGCGAACTTACCATTATCACTTTTTAAACGCCGAAGAGAAACATTATGAAAACATTTGCCTGTATCATGGCCGGGGGAAGCGGGGAGCGGTTCTGGCCGCTGAGCCGGATCGCGAAGCCGAAGCACCTGGTGCCGTTATTGTCCGAGAAGACGCTGCTGGAGGAGACGGTGCGGCGCGTGGAGCAGGCGGTGCCCGCGAGCCAGATTTTCGTGCTGACGAACGGGGCGCAAATCGAGGCGTGTCGCGCGGTGCTGCCGCAGTTGCAGCCGCACCAGTTCGTGGCGGAACCGGCGAAGCGGGACACGGCCCCGGCCTGTGCGCTGGGCACGGCGCTGGCGCGGAGTCTCGACGCGGAATCAGTGGTGGTCTTTCTGCCGGCGGACGCGCTGATCAAGGACGCGGCGACTTTTGCGAGTCAACTAAAGAGCGCGTGCGAGGTGGCGGCGAAGCACGATTCGATCGTGACGTTCGGAATTCGGCCCGACCATGCCTCGACCCGTTTCGGTTACCTGGAGGCGGGACGGGCGCTCCCGGAAAGCAGCGCGGCGTGTCCGTTCTTTACGGTGAACCAGTTCGTGGAAAAGCCGGACGCGGCGCGGGCAGAGGCGTACCTGAAGAGCGGGCGGTACTTTTGGAACGCGGGAATTTTTCTGTGGAAGACGAGCACGTTCCTGCGCGAGGCGGAGCGGTCCAAGCCGGAACTGGCGCGGTTCATCGAGGCCTTTCCGAAGGGCGATTGGGACGCGTACCTGGCGGAGCATTTCGCGGCGCTGCCGAAGATTTCGGTCGATTACGCGATCATGGAAAAAGCGGAGCGGGTGACGATGGCGGAGGCGCGCTTCGATTGGGACGATGTGGGGAGCTGGACGGCGCTGCCGCCGCACCTGCCCGCCGATGCGCACGGGAATACAGTCCAGGGCGCGGTGGCGGTGTACGATTCGCACGGGAACATCGCGGTCTCCAACAAGCGGCTGATCGCGCTGTGCGGGGTGCGTGACCTGATCGTGGTGGAGACGGCAGACGCGATCCTGGTCTGCCATCGCGATGCGGCGGAGAAGATCAAGAACTTGCAGCCGAACCTGCCGGAGGCGGTGCGCTAGGAAATCTTCGCCAGCAGGTAGGCGGGGAGATCGGCGATGGCGATCCGCTCCTGCTTCATGCTGTCGCGATGGCGGAGGGTGACGGTGTCCTTCTGGCCGAGCTCGATGGGAGCACCGGTGGCGGAAACGGAGGCGGCTTTTGTGCCTTCGAGCGTCTCGAAATCGACGGTGACTCCATAAGGCGTGCCGACCTCGTCCATGCGCCGATAGCGGCGACCGATGGCGGCGCTGTCCGCGTAGGCGACTTTCATCAGCGGCTGGAGCTTCTTGTAAATGTCCCTGGCGATGGCCACCAGCTCGGGCTTGTTTTTGAGCAAGGGGAAGACGGCCGCCTTGATCGGCGCGATGCGGGGAACGAAGTGGAGGACGACACGGGTTTCTTCCTTGCCGCTTTCCTCGTCCTTGACGGTCTCTTCCGCGTAGGCCTCGCACAAGAGCGCCAAGACGGTGCGATCCACGCCCGCACTTGGCTCGACGACTTCGGCGAGGTATTTCGTTTTCGATTCCTCGTCGAAATATTCGAGGGGCTTGCCGCTGTGCTCCTGGTGCTGCTTGAGATCGTAATTGCCGCGATGCGCGATGCCTTCGAGTTCCTGGATGCCGAACGGAAATTCGTACTCGAGATCGTAGGTGCCCTGCGAATAAAACGCCCGGTCCTTTTCCGGCACGGTCAGGACGTGGATTTTCGCGCGCGGGATGCCGATGGCCTCGTACCAGGAGAGCCGCTCTTCCAGCCACTTTTCCAGCCACTCGGGGCCGGTACCGGGCTTGACGAAGAACTCGACTTCCATTTGCTCGAATTCGCGGGAGCGGAAGGTGAAGTTGCGCGGATTGATTTCGTTGCGGAAGGCCTTGCCGATTTGCGCGATGCCGAAGGGCAGCTTCTTCTGGGTGACATCGACGACATTCTTGAACTGGACGAACATGGCCTGCGCGGTCTCGGGGCGCAGGTAGGTGATGGCCGATTCGTCTTCAATCGCACCGACGTAAGTCTTGAACATCAGGTTGAAGGTCTTGGGTTCGGTCAGTTCGCCACCACACTCGCGGGGCGACTTACTCGGCTTCAGGCCACAGGTGGAGGAGTCGATCTGGTCGGCGCGGAAGCGGCCCTTGCAGGTCTTGCAATCGATGAGGGGATCGGAAAAAGTCGCTTCGTGGCCGCTGGCTTTCCAGACGGCGCGGTTCATGAGGATCGAGCCGTCGAAGCCGACGATGTCGTCGCGGACCTGGGTCATGGAGCGCCACCAGTAGTCCTTGAGGTTGCGCTTGAGTTCGACGCCGAGGGGACCGTAGTCCCACGCGCCATTGAGGCCGCCGTAGATTTCCGACGATTGAAAGATGAAGCCGCGCCGTTTGCACAGGGCGACGATTTTGTCCATTTTAGCGACTGAAGCGGGTTCGGCCATAGGGGGGTAAATCATTCCGGCAAAGCCGGGGGTGGCGCAAGGGAAATTCGCGAGGGCCCGAGGTTAATTCCCCTCGGGCTTGACGGTGCCGGAGGCGACACTGGCGGGCATGACGAAGGTGTCGGCGGGATCGGGCTTGCTCGGGTCGAAGCCGGTGTCGTCATCGACGATGAATTTGGCGAGATCGAGCTTGCTCTGGCGGATGCCCTCGATGACGCACTTGGCCAGTTCGTAGCTGCCGTAGTTGTTGTGGTGGGTGTGGTCCGTCAAGGCGAAGGCGGCGTGGACATTCGAACCCAGGGCGGTGTAGAACAGCTTGCTCATCGCGTTGAGATCAATCAGCGTGACCCCTTCGTCGGCGGCGGCCTGGCGGGCGGCCTCGGGAAAATCCTTGAGGGAATCCCATTTTCCGGAGGTGGCATCGCCCTCGCGGAACATCGAGGTGACGACGACGACGTTGCCGCCCTTGGACTTGAACGGCTCGATGCACTTTTTCTCGTAATCGTCCTTGTAGCTGCCCATCGCGCTGGCGGGCGGTTTTTCCTTCTGGTCGTTGTGGCCGAATTGAATGAAGAGATAATCGCCCTCCTTCATATCGCCAAATACCTTGTCGAACCGCCGGGCATGGAGCGACGACGCGATAGCCTCGCCCGATTCGGCCTGATTCGACACAGCGACGCCGGGCTTGAAGAAGCGGGTGATCATCTGGCCCCAACTGTTCCAGGGTTCGACCGGCTGATCGCAGACGGTGGAGTCGCCCATGATGAAGACCGTGGGGCAATCGACCTTGTCGATGGTCATCGAGCAGAGACAGGGGTGGGTGTCGTTGAACTCGAGCTCCAACTTGTCGTCCCAATCGCCCCATTCCTCGGTTTTTTCGCGGTCCTTCAGGCTGACCTGCCCGCCTCCGGCGATGGCGGGGGTGCGGACATTGACGGTGAAGGTACGGGTGACGGTCTGGCCCTTGGTGGTGACGATATGCTCTAGCATGAGGCGGCGCGATTCGGCCTTGACCGTGGTGGCGGAGACGTCATTCAAATCTCCCAGGGTGACGGTGACATTATAATTGCCCGGGGGAACCTTGACCGAAAAGTAGAAGGGCTTGTCGCTGGTGACGAATCCGGCGGTCGTCGGATCGTCGCCATTGCGGTCCGTGGCCGAGACCGTGGTGCCGGGTTCGAAGCCGAAGCCGGTGCCATCGGAGTAAGCGGTTGTCGGGGTGACTTGGGTGTAATCGGGCGGAACCTTGCCGGGACCGAAGGAAAACTTCCAACTGGCCTGATCGTCGGCACAAACGGGGGACGTGAAGACCGCCAGCGCGGCGGCGAGTCGAAGGGCATCACGGAACGGGAAATGGAACGAGGGGTTCATGGGTCTGTTTTAGATGAGCGGATGAAGAGAGTAATGGGCAAAAAGAGGAAAAGTTGCGATTTATGGCATCAAGCTAGAGGAAACACGAGGTGATCACAAGAAGATCGAGTCTCTTTTCAAACTGAGGGCGTTGTTACTTCTTCATCCGACAACCCCACAAACTTGCCGGGCAGGCATAAACCCATTACTGTAACTTGAGCCTGAAATTATACCTGCTGGCGATCGACTCATGCGCACCTCCATGCCAATTCCGTCCGATGCCAGGGAACGTTGCTACATTCCCTCGAAAGAAACGACCCGGCAACTTTATGTGCAACGCCAAAATTTGCGAAATAAGAGCGGGAAAAAACTGCGCACCGTCTCTGAAAACAGCGTGCCGTGGAGTGCACCGCCCCGTTCCATTGCGGAAGCCTTGGCCATTTCCGACGAAATAAGCCGCCTCGGCGACGCGCTCAGAGACAGCCTCTTTCCGACATGACACAGGCCGCTACGATCGGCGCAGAACTCGCCCCAAAAGTCAGGACTCTCGTTCTCGGGGGCACTGCCGTCATTCTGCATGGCCTCAACCGATTTACCAAAGACCTCGACCTGTGGACGGATCCCAACCCGACTGCCGAAGCGTGGGCCGCGCCCATCGAGGCCATCCTGAAGTTGCACCCGGAACTTTCGGCTCTTTATCTGGACGATTTCACCCAACAATGGGAAAAGGTCGCACCGGGACAAATCGCCCTTGCGGCGGCCAACGGACGAATCGTGCGGCTGATCGGTTGCGATCGGCCCATCGATCTTTTTTACCAGCCCAACGAAGTCGAACGAGACGAATTCAATCAATTCTGGAATCGCGCCATCCCTCTCACCGATGGAACACGTTTGCTCGATCCCATCGACCTCATCATCACGAAACAGCTCACAGATCGCCCCCATGATCAGGCGGACATCAACTTCCTTCAGGCAAAAATCGAGACGGAACTGTGTCGCAAGCTTCCCCACGAATCTTACCCCTACGCCATCGCCCAGTTTGAGCGCTTCCGCTCGGCAAACACAGCCTTCAGCGCCACTTCCAACCCTGACCCCAAGGTGCGGGAACTTGGACTTTCCGTCCTTCGCAACCTCGCAGCCGAGGGCGACCCCTTTGCCAGCGAACATCTCGACGCCATCCGCCAACAAAGCGTTTGAAGCCGCTTTTCCATCGCTCTCCTTTCTGCTTGCTCCGGGGAGCGGATCGACTTTATTGTTTCCGGCTCTCGATAGAGCGGGCCGCAAGTCATCGGTCCACCTTCCAGCCAGGGTAGCTCAGCGGTAGAGCAGGGGACTCATAAGCCCTTGGTCGGGGGTTCGATTCCCCCCTCTGGCACTTTTCCTTTCGGCTTCCCGTAAGGAGCCATGGGTTTCGATGGTGCTGCCGACGCGTTCAATGCGCGGCAGGCATACCGCCCAGCATGGCCTGGGATTTGGGCAGGAAGAAGAGGCTGACTCCGCTCAAGAGCAAAGCCGCCCCGATGACGAAGAAGGCATCGCTGTACGCCATGAGGTAGGCTTGCTTTTGCACTGTGTGGTTCAATGCGGTAAGCGCGTAACCGCTCGCGGTGGCGGGGTCGAGCCCTTTCGTCTCGAACATGTCCGTGAGTGTCGCCAACCGCGCCTGCACGGCGGGCAGGTAGGTGGTCACCGTCTCGCCGAGGCGCACGGAATGGAGATGCTCCCGTTGCGTCACGATGGTCGAGAGCAGGGCGATGCCGATGGAACCGCCGATATTGCGCGTCATGTTGAAGAGGGCCGAGGCCGAACCGGCTTCGCTGCGGGGAAGGCCTTCCGTCGACATGCTGAGCAGGGGGACGAAAATAAGCGGCTGGCCGAGCGCCCGCACAATGTTGGAGACGCGGAACTGGTCCATGGCGAAGTCGGGGGAGAGAAAGGCATCGATGAAACAGCTCCCGGAAAAAAGGAGGAGACCGATCCCGGCCAGAATTCGCGGGTCGATCACCTTCATCAGCTTCGGAACAAAGGGCAGGAGGACGAGTTGCGGCAGGCCGACCCACATGAGCGTCAGCCCAATTTGATAGGCGCTGTAACCCTGGACCTGGGCAAGGTAGAGCGGGATGAGATAGACCGTGCCATAGAGGGCCAGGCCGAGCGCGCCCAGAACCGAGCAGGAAAGCGTGAACCGGAGGTGGCGAAAGACGCGCAAATTGACGAATGGCTTCTGCGCGGTGAATTCGATAGCGATAAAGATGGCGATGAAAATGACGGCCACCACGGCCAGACGAACGATGAGCGGATTGCCAAACCAGTCCTTGCGTTCGCCTTCCTCCAGGACGTACTCCAGCGAACCGAGGCCGATGGCCATCGCGAAGATGCCCCAGTAGTCGCCCTCCTTGAGCAAGGCAATCTGCGGCTTGTCCGCTTCGAGATAGGTCGTGATGAGGAAAAACATCAGCACGCCGGGAAAGACGTTGATAAAGAAAATCCACTGCCAGCCGTAATTGTCGGTCAACCAGCCGCCGATGGTCGGCCCGATCGCCGGAGCGAAAGTTGCCGTCATGCCGAAAATCGCGCTGCCGACCGGATGCAGCCGGGGCGGCATGGTCAGGAGATTGACCGTCATCGCCAGCGGAATGAGAGCACCGCCGGTCAGCCCCTGGAGCACCCGGCTGACGATCATCATGTTCAGGTTTTGCGCGAAGGCGCAAAAAATCGAACAGACGACAAAAGCGACGGTGCTGAAGAGCAGATAGCGCTTGATGGAAAAGACCCGGGCCAGCCAGGCCGTCGTTCCGATGACGACGATCTCCGCCACCAGGTACGCGGTCGAAATCCACGAGCCTTCGTCCAGCGAGCAGCCGAGCGCTCCCGCAATATCGTTGAGAGAAGAGTTCGTGATCTGGATGTCGAGGATCGCCATGAAAGCGCCCAGCATCGCCCCGCAGAGGGCCAGCCATTTTGTGTAGGGAACCTTTTCCATGGCCGTGGCCGGATTAGCGGGACGCCGTCAACGGAATCGATTCCGTTTGCGGATCGAGCGGCTCGGAACGATTCGGGTCGCCTCCGCGCAGAAGGACCGACGGCTCGCAGGAAAGTCCGGGAACGATCCGGTTTTCGTAACCACGGATCGAGGCGGGGTCGAAACGGATTTTCACCGGAACGCGCTGGACGATTTTGGTGAAATTGCCGGTGGCATTGTCGGGCGGCAGCAGGGCGAAGGTCGAACCGGAACCCGGCGCCCAACTGTCCACGACGCCGCGAAAGGTTTGGCCCGGAATGGCATCGATGGTGATTTCCGCCGTCTGGCCGGGGCGCATCTCGCCGAGCTGGGTTTCCTTGAAGTTGGCCGTCACCCAGACATCTTCGACCACCGC
>CAJCII010000119.1 GCA_903970335.1 Bacteroidota bacterium
TTACCCGAAAGGCCAGAAAATCTCCGATGAAGAAATGGCCCGCGTCCACCTGCGCCCAGACCCATTCCACGGCGAATGGAACTACGTCATTAGTCCTGCCTAATATCCCTAGTTGTTCAGGTTATTATTGCTAGCTTCCTAAGTGCGCCTGCGCCCCGGCGGCAAACGCGGCCGTTTCCTCGTGCCGGACCGGAATCCATTCGATCTCCTTCCGTTTTCCAATTTCCTCGAGGATCCCGTTCAACGAATCTCCCACCACCCCATAAATGCGTTTTACCCCGGCAGCAACCAGGGTCTCGATGATGATTTCTGCCACGCTTTTCTGTGCCATAATGGTTAAGGCCTCAGGTTACCCCCCTTCACTGGTACAAACGCTCTCGCGGCTCTACCGTGGAAAACTATTACACTTTGGGACGGGCCGCAAATAGCTCCTCGGCGTCTTTTGGCCCTATTCACGCAACTGCTTCTCCCTCAAGGCACCTTCTCGGTTTCGTGCAGCCGCCCGTAATCGACCGTAAAGCGATTATCGTCGATATCGGCATAGATCTCGACAAACCGATGCCCATACCGGATGTCCCGCCACGTGTAGTCCCACTGGCTTTGCACCGGAGCGGGAATGACCGTATCGATGCACACAATGGAGGCCAGAATGCGCGTATCGCTTTTTTCGAGGTCCTCAAGCCTCAATCCATACAGGGGACTTTTCTCGTCGATGATATGCCGGACGGTCACCGCCACCGGAAAAGTGATCAGCCGGTCGAACTGCAGGGGCAGCGTGTAAAACCGGCGTATCTCCCCCTCCTTCACGATTTCGTTGCGGACCAACATCATGCGGAACTCCGCCTCGGCCATCGCCTGGTGCCGTAAATTCGCCACCCGCATCATCAGGGCCGACTGCCCGTCGAACGGAGCGACCACCAGGGTGTGGCTGAAGACCATGCGTGCGGTGGGGCGCGAAAAGCGGACGAAGATCAGGCCCGTGATCACCGCCAGGCCGAACATCCCCGTCATGATTTCCACCGTGGCCACCGTGTGTCCGTAAAGCGAATCGGGGTAAAAATGGCCGTAGCCCACCGTGGCCAGCGTCTCCACGCTGAAGAAGAAATCGTCGCTGAACGATTCCGCCCCGGCAATGCAGCCTGCGCCCAGATAATAGAAGACGGAAAAGACCAGGTTGATCGCTACGTAGATGGTCAGGATCAGGGCGGCGAATTGCGGCCAGGTCAGCCGGAGCATCCAATGATAGATGTCCCGCAGATCGCGCTCGTCGGCATTGATCTTTTGGAATTCGAGATGGCCGGAGCGGACTGTGATCGGAGTGGACGTTTTTTTCATGGGCTGGTGGATGGCCGGTTCCCAACGCACTTCAAGGCGGTTACCGGTTCTTGAGGGCGAGGTCGGCAATATCGAGGAGAGCGAGCGCTACGAGCGCGAAGGCCCAGTATATGAGCGCGCCAAGGGTCAGGGGGACTGCGACGACGATCGCTCCGACAAAATTGCCATACGGGTACGCGGCAAGAACAAGAAACCAGGATAAAGCGATGGTAACGAAAGCCACGCCGACAATAACTTTGACCAGACTGCGGGCGAAGGGGTAGGCGGTTAGATCGCGCACCGTGTTGCGACTCCGGATTTCGCGCAAGCCATCGATCACCCGCCCCTCGGGAATCTCGGCCCCCTCCAAAAAAGAGGGCAATGATTTGCCTGAAATCCAACCGGTGTTGTTCGTGAGCCGCCATTCCGCGTTGACGGTCACGGCCCCAGCCAGCCACATGGAGCGGAGTAGTTTTTCCGTGTACGGGCCGGACTCCGCGCCGTTCATGTTGAGGAGGTAGAGTTTCATTGCTCAATCCGGTCCGCTGCCATTTTGTTAGCGCAACCTTCGGGCAATGTCGAGTAAGCCCAATTCGGATTCGCGGCAAAGCGCCTTCTGTGGTATATAGTGTTTCGCATGTCGAGTGCCACGCCGAATCCGACGGAAAGTTCCTCCTCCGCTTTGCGAAGCTTCCGGCCTCGTCGCCGACGCCGCATTCTCTGCGCCTTCCCCCGTTACAGTTACAGCTTCGGCACCTTCAACCACGCCTTTCCCCTCATGGGCGACGTGAAGGGATTCATGCCGCCGCAGGGAATTCTCCTCATCGCCTCGCTCGTCCCGCAGGAGTGGGAGGTGACCTTCGTGGACGAGAACATCCGCCGGATCACCCCCGAGGAATTCGCCTGGGCCGACGTCGTCTTCGTCTCCGGAATGCACATCCAGCGGCAACGCATCCACGACCTCACCCGGCGCGCCCACGCGGCGGGCAAGGTCGTCGCCCTGGGCGGGCCGTCCGTTTCGTCCGCGCCGGAGTATTACCACGATGTGGACCTGCTCCATTGCGGCGAGATCGGCGACGGCACGCTGCGGCTTTTCCAGCGGCTGGACGAGTCGGTCGAGCGTCCACCGGTGCAGGAGATTTACCGCACCGTCGACCGGCTCCCCATGACGGAATTCCCCACCCCCGCCTATGAGCGGATCGACCTCCGCAAGTACCTGCTCGGCTCCGTGCAGTTCTCCAGCGGCTGCCCCTTCACCTGCGAGTTCTGCGATATCCCGGCCCTGTACGGGCGCAATCCGCGGCTGAAATCGCCGGAACAAATCGTGCGCGAACTCGACCTCCTCGCCGACGGCGGCTGCGTCTCCGTCTATTTCGTCGACGATAATTTCATCGGCAACCCGAAGGCGACCCAGGAGTTGCTGCCCCACCTGATCGAGTGGCAGAAACGGCGCGACTGCCAGGTGCGACTCTCCTGCGAGGCGACGCTGAACATGGCGACCCATACCAAAATCCTCGAGCAGATGCGCGAGGCCTTTTTCACCAACATCTTTTTCGGGATCGAAACGCCCGAGCCGCGCGCGCTCAAGGCGATGAAGAAGGGCCAGAATTTGCGGACGCCGATCCTCGAAGCCGTCGAGACGTTTAACCGCTACGGCATCGAGGTGGCTTCGGGCATCATCATGGGGCTCGACACCGATTCGGAGGAAACGCCGCAGGCCATCATCGATTTCGCGGAGATTTCGCAGATTCCGATCATGACCGTGAACATCCTCTACGCCCTGCCGAACACCGCGCTCTACACCCGGCTGGAGAAGGACCATCGCGTGCTCCACGACGCGGAGGACCGGGACTCGAACATCGTTTTCCTCCAACCCTACGAGACGGTGGTGCGCAACTGGCAGCGGGTCATCGGCAAGGTCTTCGGCCCGGCCGAGCTTTACGCCCGCTACGCCTACAACGCCATCCACACCTACCCGCACCGGATCAAGCCGAAGCATCCGCTCAAGCAGGCCACGTGGTCGAACCTCTCCCGCGCGCTGGGAATTTTCCGCCGGATCGTCTGGCGCGTCGGGATTCGCAGTGACTACCGCGCCCTCTTCTGGAAAATGGCGTGGACGGAACTGAAGCAGGGCAACGTCGAGACCATGTTCCAGGTGGCCATGGTCGCGCATCATTTGATCACCTACGCGCGCGAGTGCACCCAGGGCAAGATGCAGTCCTCCAATTACTCGATCCGCCGCGTCGAGGAAGACCGGGAAACCGAAGCGCTCGCGGCGGCGTGAAGTCGAGGTCGGTCATCTTGCGTCGGTTGGCCATCACGACGGGTATCCTGCTCGGGATCGCTTTGCTGGCCATGGGATGCATGGTTTTTCGCGATCCCTTTACTCAGCTAAAGATCAACCTTTTCTGGAAGTCAATCAACGGTTGGGGACCTGTATTCGGAGTTCAAATAAAGCAGCCGTTGTCTGCAAAGCCCCAAGAAGTCCTCAAGGAATATTTCAGCAAAAATGGTACCGATACTTACAAGATTCTCGATGTGAGGACAATCTACTCCTACGAACAGGGTTACCTTAATTCCTCTGCCGCTCTGGTTGAAACGGAGCACGGGAGAACCATGATTGTTCTACGTTACTATGCTCCGAACTGGGATATTATAGATTACGGCCCCTACTAACCGTCTGAGACGCAATCCTGTTACTTCACCTGCGCCCCAACGCCCTCGGCCTGCCGCTTGACCAGATTGATCGGGATGTCGCGGACGGCCTGCTGGTCTTTGCGCCCGATTGATCTGTCACCATTTTCCAGTCTTAACATACCCTGCAATTTCGTTGGGGACCTCGACCCCTGAATCGAGAAGCACGTTAATCGTCGCAGCATTGAGCCGAACCCAGGAACATCGGGTGACGTCAAAATCCTCCCTGACCGCTCCTCTGGCGATTAGATATTTCATCGTTTCCGGCTTATTGCGAAAGGCAGCCGACTGAAGCGGAGTCGTACCCTGCCTGGGTCGAAAATGAATGTCGTGGCCTGCGGCAAGTGCAAGATCGATGATCTCGTGTTCTCCGAGGCGAGCGGCAGAACTGAGAAGATAATCGTTGCCAGGGTTTCCGGGCGATGCTCCGTGAGCCATGATATAATCGAAGATTTTCCTGCCGTCGGGCTTCATATTCTCCATGGCAGCGAGCGCTGGAATAAGGGGGCTTAGCCCATCTTGCACAAAATCCAAATCCAGACCACCGCTCACGAGTTCCCGAACCCGCTCCAAGTTGCCAGAGTAGATCGCATCGCAGAGAGCGCGTTGCCGTCGCTTCTCCAAGCGCGAAAGCCGAATTTGCTCACACCATTCGTAGAGAAAAGAGAGCATACATTTACCGTTAAAAGTGGATAAGGGACGCTACGTCGAATGCAGGCAGAGGCAAGAGGTCCCTCGACTTCCCCTTCGACTTCGCTCAGGGCGCGGCTTGCTGCCGCGGTTGGATGGTTGGATGACACTATCTATGGGCTGGCGGGGGCGACGATTCCGGGGGAATTACGGACGACAACGTTCGTGGCGGAGTCCCATTTGACGGCGGGTGTCCCATTGGCGAGTTGAGCCCGGCAGTTATCGAGGTCGAGGTCGTCGACATCGACGAAGGAGAGGGCGGGGCGGAGGTCGTCCGTGGCGAAGTGCTG
>CAJCII010000120.1 GCA_903970335.1 Bacteroidota bacterium
CGACTCGGCTCGATCGGATGGTCGATCGGCGTCATCAATTTCCAGTCGGAAGCGCCTTGATAGATGGTCTCGTAATCCAGCAATTCGGTCGTTGCCTGCTTTTCCGCGAAGGACGAGAGCGTTCTCCCCGAAGCGAGGGCCGCCCCCGCCAATTCATAGACGGACGAACACAAGGCGAGCAACCGGAGGCACGGCTCTTCCACGAGCGCCACCCGACGCTCCCTGCCGTTCCGGATTTGGACGAGTCTCACCATATTATTCGAGCACGACAAATTGCTTCAAAGCCTCTTCATCGACGGTCAGGCCGAGTCCCGGAACATTTTCGTCCAGGTCGATGAAGCCGTCTTTGGCCTGCGGTTCGCCCTTGAAGATATACCAGAATAGCTCATTACCCACTTCGACATCCACGATGGGGAAGTACTCTGCCATTGGCGAATTCAGGCTGGCCATGACGACGTGATAATTGTGCATCTGCCCCGCATGAGGAATGACCGGGACCGAATACGATTCCGCCAGCGCGCCGATCTTTCTCGCCTGACTGATCCCTCCGACACGGTTGGTGTCGAACTGGATATAATCGACCGCCCGCGCTTCGAGCAAATCCCGGAATCCGTAAATCGTGAATTCGTGCTCGCCACCGGCGATGGGGATTTTTCCATAGGACTTGAGTTCCGCATAGCCGTGAATGTCGTCCGGAATCACGGCTTCTTCCAGCCAGCGCAAATTAAACGGCTCCAGCAGGGGGAGCATACGCTTGGCGTAGTCGAGCGTCCATCCCATATAGGCGTCGGCCATGATGTCGATACCGTTACCGACCGTATCGCGGACCGTCTGCACAAGGTCGAGATTGTGCTGCATTCCCTCGGCACCATCGGTCGGCCCCCAACCGAAACGGAGCTTCATGGCCTTGTAGCCTTCGTTTTGATACCGCTTAGCTTCGGAGGCCAGTTCGTCCAGCGGCATACTGTAAAGGCGGCTGGCGTAAACGGGGATGCGCGCCTTGGTGCGTCCACCGAGCAGACGATAAACCGGCTGCTTCGCGTCCTTGCCCAGGAGGTCCCAGAGCGCAATATCGATCGCGCTGATGGCCACCATGCCGATTCCCTTGCGCCCGAAGGCCATCGTCTTGCGATACATAAGTTGCCAGAGGAATTCCGTGTCCCACGGATCCATGCCGATGAGCAGGGGCTTGAGATACAGATCGATCACTTGCTTGGTAACGTGCGGGCTGAGCGCGGCGTTGCCAATTCCGACCAGTCCGGTATCGGTGACCACTTCGACAATCAACCAGCCGTGAAAAGTGAAGGTCTGCATCGATGCTTCCGGCAGGGAAAGCAGGTCCATGGGATTCGTGCAAAAGTGAGGCGGCAACGGAACCGTCTTGCCTTTCCACTGCACCACTCGCGTCCGTATTTCTTTGATTTTCATAAGTCGATTTTCTTCAAGCCGTGCCCACCTGCGTGGGCAATAATTCCTTGTCCAGAGTGAGCCGTTTCACCGTGGGTATCGTCAGGAGGATGATCATAAAGGCGATGACATGAAACGAACCCGCCAGCATAAAGACCGTTCCGTAGCCAAAGCCGTGATCGAGAAGGTACCCGGCCAGTTGCCCGAAAACGACGCCACCCATCGCGCCGCCAAAACCGACCATCCCCGCAACGGAACCGACCGCGCCGACCGGAAAAAGATCGGTCGGAAGAGTCATGACCAGAGTGGACCACGATTGCTGTCCGAAATAGGCCACGCTGAAGAGCGCGAGTGCCCAGCCGACCGGCACCTGCTGCACCAGCAGGATGCAGGGCATCACGATGGCGCTGGCCCCGAGCGCCCACTTGCGCGAGGCATCGAGCGAGAAGTTCCGTTGCAGCAGCCAGCCCGAAAACCAGCCACCGCACAGACAACCGACGCCGGAAGCCGCGTAGGGAATCCAAGCAAAGGAACCGACTGCCTTGATGTCGAAGCCCCGCGCGTCATAGAGATATTTCGGAAGCCAGAAGAGATAGAAATACCAGGCGGCATCGCTCAAAAACTTGGCCGCCACCATGCCCCAGACCTCGGGAAAACGCAGTAGGCTGAGCCAGCTCGGCTTCGCAACAGGGATTTGCATCGTCTTTTCGTCCTGCCGCTCTCCCGGAACGAAATACGTCGAGCGCCACCAGAAAGTCCAGACCACCCCCAGAAGCCCGGTAAGGATGAAAACCCAGCGCCAGTTGGAATAAACCAGCACCAGCGCGATCAAAGGCGGGGCCGCGACCGCGCCGACGGCCGTGCCCGCGTTGACAATCCCCATGGCAAGGGAACTTTCCCGGGCCGGAAACCACTCCGAGACCGCCCGTGTCGCCGCCGGAAAACCGCCGCCTTCGCCCATGCCGAGGAGAAGGCGGCTCGCGAAAAGCATGGCGAAATTGGCCGCCAGACTATGACTTGCGCAGGCCAGCGACCAAAAGACCATGATGAGCATAAAGCCGAGGCGCGTGCCCAAAACATCCAGGAGCCAGCCGCCCCCGGCATACATCGCCGCGTAGGCCACCAGAAAGCCCGATTGCAGGAAAGCGAAACCCTGTGCCGAGAGCGGAATGTCCCGCTCGATCGCCTTGATCGCCACCGGAAGCGTCTGCCGGTCCAGGTAACTGATCGCGATGGCCGAACCGACGAGAAAAGCCATCTTCCAGCGCAGCGTTCGTTCGGAGGAAGAAGGAGAAAGGGCCGCGAGGGTCATTACTGATGTATCAGTTGGGAGGAGAAGAAACGCTAACCACTGGCCGAAAATGTGTCAATTCAATCCACTTTTCTTTTTCCTTCAATTGAGAGACAAGAGCGCGTTACATTCTCCGCTCTGGGCTTCATGACTTCACTTTAATTAGAATAGCCTCGTCCGAAAGTTCATAATGGTGAAAGCCACCGATACCAAATTACCCAAGCGCGAGGTTTTCTCTCTGGCTCATAAAGCGTACGACGAGATTCGCGATAAGATTCTCAAGGGCGAATTTCCCGTCGGCATCGTCCTGTCCCGCCGCAAGGTCGCGGTCGATCTCAAGATGAGCCTGCCGCCCGTTTCCGAGGCCTTCCAACAACTGGAAAGCGAAGGCCTGCTCGAAAGCAAACCTCGTGTCGGGACGCGCGTCCGCATTCCCACGGAACAAGATGTGCGGGATAGGGGCATCATCCGTGAAGCCTTGGAAACGCAGGCTGCCCGTCTCTTTACCGAACGGGCCAGCGCGGGCGAAAAGCAGGAACTCCGGCGCATGGGCCGGCACCTCGACAAGCTTTACGCCTGTTGCGAAGCCGAGACGGTGAACCGGAATTTTCTGTTTTCCGTCAACACCTTTCACATGGACCTGCACCTGCGTATTGCCGAAGGTGCCCAATGCCCCGTCTTGCGCGATGCCATCGAACGCGAGCAAGTCCTGATTTTCAACTGGCTTTACGATACCGTCGCGCAACGCCGCCCCCTCTCCTCGAATTTTCACGCGAAACTCACCGCCGCCCTTGCCACCGGAAAACCGGAAGTAGCGGATGCCGCCATGCGGGAACACATCCGTTTTGGCCTCAACGAGGTGCTGGCCAAAATCGGCGATTTCGGCAAAGGCGAGAATGGCTGGCGCCTGAAAAAAAAGCGCACCGAACGGTCCGGTTCGATCGATCAATCGTAAACTGATAGATCAGTTGTTTTTTTGGACTTGCATTTATCGTCACCCAGATGATCATGTTGTCCTTATGAAAATCAAAAAGCAGTGGACCAAGCCGACGCTGAAAACCGTGCTCATCTCCATGGAAAGTACGTCGTACGCTGGCGCGGTTTAAGCTCGTCCCCACTCTTAGGAGGTCGATATCCTCATACGGCTTCTCGGAACGGCGGCCGGAGGCGGACTTCCCCAGTGGAATTGTTCGTGCAGCAATTGTCTGTCGGCCAGGGATGGCCAAATCCGGTTTCAGACTCAGTCTTCCATCGCGATCTCGGTCGATGGCCTGCGTTGGTTTTTAATCAATGCCTCTCCCGATTTGCGCGCCCAAATCGAAGCTTTCCCCGGTCTCCATCCGGATGCCTCGACCCTGCGTGGCAGCCGGATCGAATCCGTCCTGCTCACCAACGCCGATCTCGATCACGTTCTCGGCCTCATCCTCTTAAGGGAAGGCGAGGTCCTTCCCATCCACGCAACCCCCGCCATGCGTGAAAGCCTGGTCAATGGCCTGAACCTACAAGCCTTGCTTAACGTCTTTTGCGGGCTCGACTGGATCGAACCTCCTGTCGCCTTGCAACCGCTGCTCAACCGGGCCGGACAACCGAGTGGCCTTTCGTATCGCGCCATTCTGTTGCCGGGCGGTCCTCCCCGCTTCGACCAAAATTCATCCCATAACGACGGTCACAGCCTGGCCTATCAGATCGTCGACGACCGTACCGCAGGCAAGCTCCTCGTCGCGCCCGATGTCGGCTCCGTGACGGACGATCTCTCGGTTGTGCTGAAGGAATCCGACGCCATTCTCTTCGACGGTACGTTCTGGTCGGAAGACGAACTGCGTCAAATCGAGCCCGCCTCCCGCACCGCATCGCAAATGGGGCACTTGCCCATCGACACCGGTAGCCTCGAGATCTTGCGCAAACTTCCGGCGCGGCTTAAAATCTACACGCACATCAACAACACCAATCCGATCCTCCGTCCGGATACGCTTGAGCGCGTTGAAGTCGAAGCCTCCGGGGTCACTGTCGGTCACGACGGACTGGAATTTGAATTATGACCGAAACCCCTTGGGACAATGCGACCTTTCTGGCCCGATTGCGCGAGGTGGGAGAACGCTCTTACCACGACAAACACCCTTTTCATCGACTGATGAATCGGGGACAGCTCTCCCCGGAGGCCATTCGCGGATGGGTGATCAATCGATTCTATTATCAAACCAACATCCCGATCAAAGATGCCGCCATTCTTTCCAACTGTCCTCACCATGAAATTCGCCGTCTCTGGATTTACCGGATCGTGGAACATGACGGAACCCAGGGCGAGGAAGGCGGCATCGAAGCATGGCTCCGGCTCGGCACCGCTTGCGGCGTTCCCCGCGAAGAAATGCTTTCGGGTCGCGAAGTCGTGCCTGCCGTTCGCTACGCCGTCGATGCTTATGTCCATTTTGCCCGCACCCAACCCTGGCCTGTCGCCGTTGCTTCATCGCTGACCGAGTTATTCGCCCCCGACCTGATGGCGAAACGTCTCGAAGCCTTCCAGACCCACTACCAATGGGTCGAGCTCTGGGGCTTCGATTATTTCAACCGCAGGCTCACCCAAGCTCGCAAGGATTCCCAAGGCGCGCTCGAGTTGACTCTGAAATATTGTTCCACCGTCGAACTCCAAAAAGCCGCCGTCCAGGCCCTCGTCTTCAAGTGCGATCTCCTCTGGGCCATCCTCGACGGCATCGAGCGGAAATATACGCCGTCCGAACCGCCCCTCACGTCATGACCGAAATCGATCCCCACCACCGACCTTCCCTCGCCCCACGCGTCCGGCTGCAAATCGACACCGTCCGGCAGGAACCCGTGCTCCTCTACCCCGAGGGACTCCTGGTCCTCAGCCCCACCGCGCATGAAATCGTGCGCCGGTGCGATGGCCACACCTCGATCGAGTCGATCGTTCGCTCGCTCGGCGACGAATTCGACGCCACCGAGGAAATCCTCCGTCAGGATGTCCTCGAAACGCTGGCCGATCTCCAGCAGCGCAATCTCATCGTGCTCGACCCATGACACCGCGCCCCTATGCCTTGCTCGCGGAACTCACCTACCGGTGTCCGCTCCATTGCCCCTATTGCTCGAACCCCGCAACCCACACCGGCGGCGAAGAACTCAGCCTCGACGAATGGACGCGTGTCTTCGCGGAGGCAGCGGCACTCGGCGTTCTCCATCTCGGCCTTTCCGGCGGCGAACCTCTCGCGCGTCGGGACCTGCCGAAACTCGTCACCGCCGCGCGCCAGGTGGGACTCTACACCAACCTCATCACCAGCGGCGTGGGCCTCGATGCCAACCGCGCCCGCGAACTCCAGGCCGCAGGCCTCGACTCCGTCCAGATCAGCTTTCAGTCCGACGATCCCGCGCAAGGCAACACCATCGCTGGCAGCAAGGCCCACGACGCGAAGCTCAAGGCCGTCCGCCTCGTCCACGACCATGGCCTCGCGCTCAGCCTCAACGTCGTCATCCATCGCCTCAATATCGACCGCCTGCCGCAAATCATCGCCTTCGCCGAATCGCTCCGCCCTGAACGGCTCGAACTCGCCAACGTCCAGTACCACGGCTGGGCCTTGCGCAACCGCAACCAGCTTCTGCCGACCCGCGAACAGGCCCAGACCGCCCTACTTGTCGCGCAAAAAGCCCAGGCCCGGCTCAAGGGCAAAATGGACGTGGTCTATGTCCTGCCCGATTACCTCCAAGACCGCCCGAAGCCGTGCATGCAGGGGTGGGGCCGGCACTACCTGACTGTTAATCCCGCTGGCGATGTCCTCCCCTGTCCCAACGCTGGCAGCATCCCGGACCTCGTCTTCGAGAATATACGACAAGGTTCCCTCGCTTCCATTTGGAACGAATCCGCCAACTTCAACCGCTTTCGCGGCACGGAATGGATGCCCGTGCCGTGTCGGGACTGCCCGCAACGCGAGATCGATTTCGGCGGATGCCGCTGCCAGGCCGCACTCCTCACCGGCCAAGCCGCTGCCACCGATCCCGTCTGCGCCTTGTCTCCCGACCGGGAAATTGTCGATCGTATCCTCGACCATGCCTGGCGCACGGAGCCCGATGACGGCTTGGTTTTCCGCCAGAATCCGCAGGCCGTTCTTTCCTGAACGCGACCTTTTGAGGTTGCTTTTGCCCGATCGGCGACTCAGCCTAAAGACTTCGATATGCGGAGTTAGCTTAGCGGTAGAGCAGGTCCTTTACACGCCAATCGAGCGATTTTTTCCCATTTTCGCTCATAGATCACTCACTTGCTCCAAATACGATTATCAGAGGTGAATTGAGCAAAGCTCTAAGTCCTCACATTCTCTTTCAGAATCTCACCTGAACACGCAAAGGTTACCAAAACAGGTTACTACTTTTCCGGCTTCGGAAAATGGCTTAAAGCCTCTTTTTCAGAGGTAAAAGCGTATAGCCGTAACCGTCGATGATCGCGAGGAATGGCCAGTTCTCAAAGTGGTCACAGAGGTAGGACAACAAACCAAGTCCCAAAACCACCATAAGACGAGCGTAGCGGCGCACTACGATCACCACCACCGCGTTTTGTTTCCCGGCCCCCGCCTCCCTCAGGGCCGGGAACAAGACGCGGCACAATAACTCAGCGTCAGCACAAGCAGCCGTCGTAGAGGCGCAGCAGCGACGGCGCGATGGGTGCGTCCCATGATGATCGCCATCGAACGGTGACCGGCCTCTGTGCCGGATGACGGCACGGCTGCGCTGCTTGTGATCTACGACAGTGCCTACTGCGCGACTGCGGAATTGCGGAGGATGGTGGCGGCGGTGGGGATGGGCGACGATGACGGATGCACCTTGTCGATGACGGCTGATGATGAAGGCCAAGGCGGACGCTGGCGTGCGTACCCGGTCACCATTTGGCGCAACTGGTCGATGATGGTCACTAATCGACGTTGACCGTCGCTGGTGGCCACTGGTGCACGACGGCGAACGATGAGTGATGATGATGAAGGATGACAAACGATCATGTGCACCACCGATCACACCTTCGCGTACCCACGCGATTGTTTAGATCACCTAATGTCAGTAAATGTCACCGCCCGCCTAAAAGTCCTTAGGGGTGGCGTGTCCCTCCTTCTTTACCCTGATCCATTCCATGCGACTTAACCCATATTTCCCAGATAAAGATGGAAGTAGAGTAAAGATTCTATATAATAGAAACCGTGATTTTCAGAGGAGAATATAGCCAATGGAATATCAAGAAATGACGGCAAAAGCAGCGAAAGTAACAGGTGAGAGCAAAAAACAGGGTCTTGGCGTCGAATTTGACGGACGGTTAAAGCTGGAATTTCATGGATCGAAGGTGACATCCGACGCGGGTTTACTGGCTTACCGAGAACTCGACGAGGCGTTGCATCTGACCACGATGGCACGCGATATCTTCACCGATCAACGCACCGGCAAGAACACGCAGCACTCAATGGTGGCGCTTTTGAGGCAATCGGTTTTCAGCCGTCTGGCGGGTTATGAGGACACCAATGACGCCGAGCGTCTCTCGGTCGATCCCGCCATGCGTTATGTGGTGGGAGGAAGAGCTTGCGAACATCAGGCAGCTTCGACCAGCCAGATGAGTCGATTCGAGACCGAGGTGCTGACCCAAACTGAAAATCTCATGTCCTTGAAAAAGATGCCGGGAATGTGGAATGAACGGCTGCATCAGCCAAGACCGATGAAGGAGCTGGTTCTGGACCTG
>CAJCII010000121.1 GCA_903970335.1 Bacteroidota bacterium
CAAACAGCGCCTCGCCCTCGAACGGACACGCATCCACATAGGCCTGCAACGCCCTCACCGCCGGATCGCCCAATGGGCAAAGCCGTTCCTTCCGCCCCTTCCCCAGCACCCGCACCGTCCCCTCGGTCAGATCGACATTCCGCCGCTGCAAGCCCGCCAGTTCCGCCAACCGCAGTCCCGCGCTATAAAAGAGTTCCAGCCACGCCACGTCCCGCAGCATCTGCCAGTTCTGTCCGCCGCGCCCCCCCGGCTTCTTGCCTCCCGCCGCGCGCCGCTTCTCCTCCGCCGCCCACAACACCCGCGGCGCCTCCAGTAACGCCAGCACCTGCTCCTGATTGAGAAACACCGGCAGCCGCCGCGGCATCTTCGGCAACGGCAAATCCGCCACCGGATTCGTCTCGATTTTTCCCTCCCGCAACGCCTGCTTGTAAAACGTCCGCAACGCCGCAAACCGCAGCCGCACCGTACTCGCCCCCAGTTTCTGCCCCCGCGCCAGCCTGTATAAATACGCCTTGAAATCTCCCGGCTGCAGCGCCCACCACGATTTGTCCGGCACCGTCGCCTTGAACTCGAGCAACGCCTGTCGGTAATTCCGCACCGTATTCGGCGACGCCGACCGCCCCTGCTCCATCTGCTCGAGAAACTCCGTCACCGCCTTGTCCTCAGGGGAGTTTTCAGGCGAGTTCGATGCAGCGGTCATTCAAGCTAGCCCCAAAATCAACGCCAGCTTCTTCGCCGTCGCCTCCGGCCAGTGCTCCCTCGGCGTCAGGATCGCGTACTTCAGCGCCTCGTGCGCCCTCGCCCCGGTCAGCTTCGCCACCCGCGGCACCGCCTCCACTAAAATCCCCTGCGCCAGCGCCGTATTCTTGTGCAGCCACTGGATCACCATCTCCACCGTCACGTTATCGTGGTCCGGGTGCCAGCAATCGTAGTCCGTCACCATCGCCACCGTCGCATACGCGATCTGCGCCTCCCGCGCCAGCTTCGCCTCCACCAGGTTCGTCATCCCCACCACCGCATGACCTGCCGCACGATACGTCTCCGACTCCGCCCGCGTCGAAAACTGCGGCCCTTCCATGTTCACATAGGTGCCCCCCTTGTGCACCGTCGCCCCCGCCGCCTGCGCGGAAACGTACAGCACTTCCTGCAACTCCGTGCTGATCGGATCGCCAAACGCCACATGCGCCACAATCCCCTCCCCGAAAAACGTATCCGCCCCCCGCCCCTTCGTCCGGTCGAAAAACTGGTCCGGCAACACCACCTCCCCCGGCGCATAGGCATGTTGCAGCGATCCCACCGCGCTGATGCTGATGATCCACTGCACCCCCAACTGCTTGAATCCGTGAATGTTCGCCCGATGCGGAATCTCGCTCGGCAACAACTTGTGGCCCCGGGCATGACGCGGCAGAAACACCACCTCGTGCCCCGCCAGTTGCCCCTGCATGTAGGCGTCGGACGGCGCTCCGAACGGCGTCTCCAATCGTATTTCCCGGTGTCCGGTGAAGGCGGCCAGTTGGTACAGACCGCTCCCCCCGATGATTCCAATTGGCGAAGCTGAAGGCATGACCGATGTTTCAGGAACGCGCCGCTTCATGCAACCCGTTTTTGTTCCGGAACCCGTTAAACCAAGCTCCATCCGTCCCAAACCCTCACCTCGGCTTCATCGGTCCCCTTGGCCCCATGAGGCCCATTGGCCCACCGAACCCATCTCGAACAACCTGGTAGTGTCCTAATTTGAAATGAAAGGGTAAAGTAACTTTAGGCTGATCGGATTTTGCAACTGTTGCAAAGTGGCTTGGCGGTAAGTTACTTATTCGTCAATATTGGCACTTTCGACATCGGATCGCGCAGGCTCTTTGACGATCTTCTTTTTCCAGAGTTTAAGTGTGTCCAAGAAGAGATCGAAATCCTCTGCGCTCATAGGAAACGGAACGCGAGCGGCCTGATTGTCGCCAATGGGAACGGTGAGTTCGCTGATGTTAGCTAGGGCCTGTAAGGTAGGGTTCATGGGGATTGGAGATTTAGGCAGCGGTGTGGTAGCGGCAGGAATTTGAACCTTGGTCGTTTCTGGATTATTACCGCCCTCGTCAGTAGTCAATATAACAAAATCAGATGCAAAAGCAAGAGTCGCCTTGAACGTTTGGATGAAGTCTTTCACCTTGCCGGGATTAAAATGCTTTTTTAAAAGAAGGTAGGATTCCAAATTTGCATCGGATGGCAATTCTCCTTGGTAATGTTCCCATAGTTCACGAAATATGGATGGCGCAAGAGAAGCCTCTTTAATGCGCTGGGCCTTCTCGGAGCTACCCTCTGGGGCCAAAATAATCTCAAGAGCTGCCTCAGTTAGTTTGTAGCTCTTGTCATCGCCAACCCCTTCATCTTCTAAGAGCCCGTACTTGCCGAGTGAAGAGACAAGGCGACTAACAGCGCCGCTCCCAACCGTGAAACCCCAGTGCGTTTCAAGAGCCGATAATGGTGCGGGATGTTTTTTTTCATGCTCCCAAATAACCTTTGCTTTCTCAATAGCTTCGGGCAGTGAAATGGCCGGATAGCCAGGGCTTCGCATGACTGTTTTCCGGGCTTTTGTTGATTCGGTTTTTTCGCTCATTCCATTTTTATATTTAAAAAATGATTTAAAATCAAGAATTTTGTTTCATTTTGTTCTTGCTTTTGTATCCGTTGCCTAATAGAATGCTCCAATGACTAGGAGAAACCAAAGCGCCTCCTGCAAAGGGCTGAATCCGCAGGGTAGGCGCTAAGACATAAAAGGAACGGGCGACGTGGCCACTTTTGCGAGGCAACCACGTCGCCCGTAAGCGACTCAGGGGGATGTAGGCTCAATGGCAAACCGCGGCCTCTTACACGCACGAATTGCCGGTTCGAATCCGGTCATCTCCACTTTCTTTGAATAAAGTATGACTCATTTCAGGTAATCCTGCAAGAGCTTTTCGATAAGGGGCGACTTCTTTCCTCCCCATTTTTGTAAAGCGCGATAGAGGGTTTCGCTATCCACGGAGACAGAAATCTTGTCTTTGGTCTGACCTGCGGGGCGTCCGGCATTTTCTCGCGCTCCACCTCGGTTTGATTTATTTCCTACTTTTTTCATTGACTCCTTTTGAAATTAGTACTACTTTATTCAAAACAAAGCAAGAACTATATGGCAAACATCCTCCCCATCGAAAAACAAGTCATGGCGATTCACGCTCTCGCGGAAGGCAACTCGATCCGTTCGATTGAGCGCATGACGAATATTCGACCTAGTTGGCCATCCCAAGGCGTCCAGGGGCTACGCATGGGCCTACGATAAGGCCAAGGGAAGCGAGATCGTTGCCGTGCTTGAATTGCCGCCTGTTATCTCTCCCAAGACAGCCGTACAAGCTGCCATCGTTGGGAAGGTGCGGGAACAGTCGAGGAATTAGAACTGAGGGATTTTACTTGAATAGTGTGTTTAACTGAACCACATTGGAGGTATGTCCGAGATCAATGTCAAAGGTCATAAAAACGGAGTTCAGGTTAAAGGCAATGTTAACTGGATGTGCACCCATGATGCAGCATGCGATAAATGGGTAGGCGTCTGCGATGACTTAAATTTAACCGTACAAGCCGACACCCAGCGCGACCTCCATAAAGAGATTTGGGAGGCAATGGATACACTTTTCAACATGCTCGTTGAAGAAAACGAGTTGGAAAATTTCCTTTCAAAGCACGGATGGAATGTGGAGAAGCCTCAGCGCAGAGCTCTGTTCGACCTACCCGTAAATATTTCGGGAGGCGTGCTTGAGGAAGCGTTTGCTTAGAGTCCTTCGGGACAATGGATATAAATTTTGGCGTCGTTGTAAAAGCGACCGAAACGAAATTTACAAAAAGGGAACCCATCTCGTTCACCTTCCATTGGTTGATATTATTTCCGAAATATTCGCAAAAAGCACCCTAGCTCAAATGGGCGCTTCTCAAGCGGAAGTAACATTTGTCCTTACAGAGCCCCCTCCTGTCGAAGTTCAAGTCCAGCCCCTCCCCCCGAAAGGGATGACAGCCGAAGAGGAGCTAATGGCCTTGAAAGAGGTTGCTCCTACAGACCAGTCGCCGTAAGTCCGACAGACTTTGCCAACAACCTCAAAAGATTGTCAAGGGCTGTCAACCATGTTAGCTTCTTACTTCCTCCCCTGGTGTAGTGGACTGCAAATAACTGTACAATATGACGAAGCTATTTTTGGCTCAGGCAAGGCGCGAGGGAGGAGCATCCCCGCCGCGGGCTGTAACGACCGAGCAACGCCGCCTGAGCCCAAAAGAGCCAGTTAGATTGTATAGGTATTTGCGGTTCACTACCCCGCGAGTTGGAATCCACTAAAGCTACTCCATGCCCGCAGCCCCCATCCCCGAGAACGAGGCAGAACGTCTCAAAGCGGTACGCGCCCTCGACTTGCTCGACACCAAGCCCGAGGAACGTTTCGACCGCATCACGCGCCTTGCTGCCCGCATTCTCGGCGTCCCCATCTCCTTCATCGTCCTCGTCGATGAAAACCGCCAGTTTGTTAAATCGAGCTATGGTTTCGACCTGGTCGAGACCAACCGCGATTCCGCCTTTTGCGCCTATACCATCCTCGAAGACAAACAACTCGTCGTCCCCGACGCCAAAAGCGACCCTCGCTTCTCCGACAACCCCCTCGTCACCGGCAAACCCTCCATCCGCTTTTATGCCGGCAATCCCCTCGTCACCGCCGACGGCAGCCGCGTCGGCACCCTCAGCGTCGTCGATCACAAACCCCGCATCCCCAGCTCGGAAGACCTCGAAATCCTTCGCGACCTCGCCCTCATGGCCCAGAACGAAGTCAACTTCGTCGAACTTGCCTCCGCCTACACCATGCAGCAGGAAACCGAGGACAAGCTCCGCGAGAGCGAGGCCCGTTTCCGCGAAATCGTCGATATCCCCGGAAAATTCATCTGGGAAACCACCCTCCAGGGCAAGACCACCTTCGTCTCCGACCGCGTCGATGAAGTCCTCGGCTTCCGCCCCGAGGACCTCCGCAAACGCGGCCTCTTCGATTGCATCGTCCCCGAGGATGCCGTCATCGCCACCGCCAAATTCTACTACGCCGTCCAGAAGGCCCAGCGCTTCAGCGACCTCGAATTCCGCATCGAAACCAAGTCCGGCCAGATCGTCTGGCTCACCACCCGCGGCGCTCCCATGCGCAACGCCGGGGGAGAACTCATCGGCTACCGCGGCATCTGCGAAGACATCACCGAACGCAAGCAGATCCAGCAGGAAGTCGTCGCCGCCAAGGAAGCCGCCGAAAACGCCAACCGCGCCAAGTCCGACTTTCTCGCCAACATGAGCCACGAAATCCGCACGCCCATGAACGCCATCATCGGCATGACCGGACTCCTCCTCGGCACCAATCTCAATCCCGAACAACGGGACTACGCCAACACCGTCCGCCAAAGCGCCGACACCCTCCTCACCCTCGTCAGCGAAATCCTCGACTTCTCCAAAATCGAATCCGGCAAACTCGAACTCGAAAGTCACGCCTTCGACCTCGCCATCCTCGTCGAGGAAGCCGTCGATTACGTCGCCGTCCAGGCCACGGACAAGGGCCTCGAGGTCTACTGGAAGATCGCCCCGGAACTCCCCCCCGGCTTCAAGGGCGATATCAACCGCCTCCGCCAGATCCTCGTCAACCTCCTCGCCAACGCCGTCCGCTTCACCGCCCAGGGCGACATCAGCGTCATCGTCGCCCGCGCCGAGGACGAACAGGGCGGTCACTTCGTCGTCTTCTCTGTCTGGGACAGCGGCATCGGCATTCCCCACGACAAAATCAACCTCCTCTTCCAGTCCTTCTCCCAAGTCGATGCCTCCACCACCCGCAAATACGGTGGCACCGGTCTCGGCCTCGCCATCAGCCGCAAACTCGCCGAACTCATGGGCGGCAGGATCTGGGTCGAAAGCGAGGAAGGGGAAGGCTCGGGATTTCACGTCGCCCTCCCGCTCGAAGCCGCTTTGCCGCCCAAGCCCCTCGTCCCCAACCCCATTCTCAAAGGCAAGACCCTCCTGCTCGCCGTCACCCATCTCGGCGTCCGGGAAATGCTGGAATCCTTTGCCCAAAGCTGGGGCCTCCAGACCGTCTCCGTCGGCACCGCCGCCGACGTCATGCGCCAATTGCGCTCCGGCCTCACCTACCATGCCGCCCTCATCGAGGAAGGCCTCCCCGATCAATCCGGCAAGGAACTCGTCGCCGACATGCAGCGTCAACGCGGCGCGGCCAATATCCCCGCCGTCCTGCTCTGTTCGCTCAAGCAACAGGCCGCTTACAGTCAAAACCTCCCCCCCGGCTTCGTCACCTCCCTGGCCAAGCCCGTCCACTGCCGCCAATTGCACGACATCCTGGCCACCGCCATCAAGGGTGAAAAAGTAACCGACAAACTCCTCCGCGCCACCGGGCGCATCGACAACGGCTTCAGCCAGAAACGCCCCCTCCGCATCCTCCTCGCCGAAGACAACCTCATCAACCAGAAGGTCGCCACCCGCATCCTCAGCCAGATGGGCTACCGCCCCGACGTCGTCCAGGACGGTCTCGAAGTCCTCCAGGCCCTCGAACGCGCCCGCTACGACGTCGTCCTCATGGACATCCAAATGCCCAATATGGACGGCCTCGAGGCCACCCGCCAGATCCACAAACTCTACGAGGGACCCAAACGCCCCTGGATCATCGCCATGACCGCCAATGCCATGGACTCCGACCGCGAAAACTGCTTCAAGGCCGGCATGGACGGCTACCTCAGCAAACCCGTCCGCATCGAGGCGCTCGAATCCGAATTGGTCCGCTCCTCCGAAAGCATCGGCCAGATCGTCGATTTCTCCGTCCTCTCCCGCTTCGGCGAAATGACCGGCTCCGGCGCGGAGGCCGTCCGCGAACTCGTCGATATTTTCTCCGAGGAAACGCCCCACGCCCTCACCCAAATCCGTCACGACATCGGACGCCACAACGGCCAGGCCATCGGCATCCAGGCCATGCAACTCGGACGCGCCTGCTCCAATTTCGGCGCCGAACGGATGCAACGTCTCTGCTCCAATCTTCAGGCCGCCGGCAAAAACAACGACTTCCCCCTCGCCGAAGACTTCGTCGAACGCCTCCAGACCGAATTCGAAGTCGTCAAGGCCACCCTCCTCGAATTTGCCAGGAACGCCCAACCCGCCGCCAAAGCCGGTTGAGCCTCTCCAGCCCTTCTTTCCCTCGTTCCCAAGCGGCGGGGTTCTTTATTACGTCGAAATCTTCTTTCGGCGTGACCCGCAACCGTTTTTCCGACAGCCTCCCACCATGGCCCGCGAAACCCAGCGCTTATGGTTGACCTTCGACGGCGAAAGCAGCCGCAAACCCCTCATCTGCGAGATGAGCCGCCGCTTCGACATCGTCTTCAATATCCGCAACGCCTCCGTCACCGCCGCCGTCGGCATCATCGCCCTCGAACTCGAAGGCGAACGCGACATCGTCAAACAGGCCGTCGCCTGGCTCGAAACCCAGGGCGTCCAGGTCGAACCGGTCGAAATCAACACCATCGAAGGCTAGGGGCCCTTTCTGGCCTGAATGCCCAGTCTGACCTATTTCTTTAGGCCATCCAGGCCATTTACGGGGAAAAGGTCTCGGAACCGAAGAGCTTCGAGCATTCGACCCCCGCGTTGATGAACGGGCCGACCCCCTTAAGGTCGTTCGGGACGATGGGCACGCCCTTGGTGTAATAGGCGTAGGTGCCGGGGGCCTTTTTACTGAGGGTGGCCACCTTGCAGCACCGGTTCAGGTCGATGGTTTTGCCGTCGGATCCGACGGTGACGAACTGGCTGAGGATGCCCTGGTACCCGGCATGGATGGCAGGGAGATAGGTGCGGGGGAGGTAGCCCTGGTTGACGCCCTTGGCGAGGGTATAGACGAACATGCTCGAGGCTGTGGCCTCCAGGTAGTTGTCGGCGCGCGACCCCTGGTCGGTCACCTGCCACCAAACGCCGGTCTTGGGGTCCTGATATTTCAGGATGCCCTTCGTCACCTTATCGAGATCGGCGAGCAAGGCGGGGCGGGCGGGGTGGTCCGCCGGGAGATCGTCGAGGACGTCGACAAGGGCCATGGCGTACCAACCAATGGCGCGACTCCAGAAGCTGGGCGAGGTACCCGTGTCCTTGTTGGCCCAGGGCTGCACCTTTTTCTCGTCCCAGCCGTGGTAAAAAAGTCCGGTGGCCGGGTCGTAGGTGTGGAGGGTGATGAGGCGGAACTGATTGGCGATGTCGTCGAAATCGGCCGGTTCCTTGAACCGCTTCGCATAATCGGCGTAGAACGGTTCGCCCATGTAGAGGCCGTCGAGCCACATCTGGAAGGGATAGCGGTCCTTATGCCAGAAGCCGCCCTCGCTGGTGCGCGGGTGCTGTTTGAGCTGGTCGCGCATGAAGTCGGCGGCCTTACGGTAGCGTTCGTCGCCGGTCAGGTCGTAGAGTTTGATCGTGACGACGCCCGACTGGATGTTGTCGAGGCTGAAGAAGGGGCTTTCGTGGCCGCTGTCGGAATTGTCGGTGGGGTCGAAGGCGGGATCGACGCCCTTGACCTTGTAGGTCGCGATCTTGCCCTCGGGCGAGATAAACGAACCGATGATTTTTTGCGCGCTGGCGGCATAGACCGGGTCGTGCGTGACCGCACTCAAGCGGACGAGGGCATCGCAGTAGAGACCGGTGGTGTAGTTCCACTTTTGTTTGCCGGACGGCTCGGCGTCGAGCGTGTCGCCCAAGCGGGCGATTTCGGAATCGGCCATGAGGATGGACCATTGCTGCGGGGTGACGGCGGGCGGGGCAGCGGCGAGGAGGGGTGCGGCAGTGGAGAGGAGCGAGGCGGAGAGAAGGAAGCGGAGTGAGGACATTGATTTAGAGCGGTTGGAGCCAGAGGTTACGGAATTCAACCCGGTAGCCTTCGATTTGTAGCGCGATCTGGCCGGAATCGGTCGGGAGTTGATCGACAAAGTTCTGGCGGACGCCGTTAATGTAGACCTCGATGGTCGGGCCGCGGCAGACGATGTCGAAGCCGTTCCACTCGCCGGTCGGCTTGGTGTTGGGGGGAGCCTGCGGCTCGATCTTCAGATTGGCCGGATTGGTGCCGAAGAGGAGACCGCCCTGGGCGATGAGTTCGCCGTCGGCACCGACCTTGGTATTGACCTGGACGCTGTAAGGCCAGACGACATCGGGCGGATGCTGGTCGACAAAGACGCCGCTGTTGTTGGTGCCCTTGTCGGGTTCGCCGGGGTAGCGCCACTCGACGTGAAGGTGGTAATTGGAGTAGGCCTTTTCGGTGCGGAGGTAGCCGGTCGGTTTACCGACGAGTTTCAGGACGCCCTGGTCGGCGCTCCAGAAATCGGGCGGGGCCGGGACGCCGCCCTTGAAGAACGGGACCCAGCCGGTGAGGTCGTGGCCGTTCCAAAGGACGACGCTGCCGGTCGGGGCAGGAGCGGGGATGGCGGGCAGGGAGATGGTGGGCTGGGCCGAGGCGAGGCAGGTCGAGAGGACGGCAAAGGCGGTGCAGGGGAAGAAGGATTTCATGGATTGGGGAGAACCGACGGGAAAGGGCGAAAATCTCTCGTTAAGGCGTAGATGTCAATGCTGGCATTTGGGCAATGGAGTTGCGGGGCAAGGGCATTCCCAAGTGCAACTTGGGAACGAAGGGCACCCATTCTCAATGAATCAAAGATGCCTGGCTGCGTTTTTTCGACAACGCACCAATCGAGATTGAAGGTCGCGACGAAAGTCGCAACGTCGCCAAAAGCCGTGACTTCATTCATTGATTTTTTAAGGCTCGCGCCACGCATATTTTCCGGCCCACCCGTACTGCTCACCTGGGCAGTAATTGCCAAACCTATCTGTGTAGCCCAGATATTTGCCGTTTTCCCGGTCTGATTCGAGCTTGTAGCTGTCTCCATCTCTTGCGTATTTTAAAGGCACAGTTAACCCTACTTCCTCATCAAGATGCTGAGGTAATTCGGGAAGTTCGCTGAATGTGTCAGGATAGACGCCGTGCGCCAGCCTGAATTCTTCGAGTCGGCAGGCCAGGCGTGACAATCGCAATTGAGTCTCCGGGTACAAACTATCGTCCAGCCCGGGATTATGCGCATAATAATCCCGGGTCACACTGTCATATTGGAAATGAATCGCTGCCAATGCCGACTCCATCCTCGTCAACTGAGCGACAGACCAGGCATGTCGATGGAGGCCCTCCCAAAGAATATCATCAGGAAACGCCATGGCACCTTCCGCGACGGCCTCATAAGAAGCGTAATGATTCCGAAGCAATGATTGCACGTATTGAAGGCAATGATCGAAGTCCCCTTCTGCCAGAGCTGTTTGATGATTTTCAAGATAGGCCACGCTGCGTAACCGCCACACCTCGAGAAAGGCAGGCATGGTCGAAGGAGTTGGATTCAAATCGGCCATGGAGTCCCCAAAGGGTGGGACACCAGGCCAATAACAGTGAGGGTTAGCAAAGGCCGTTTCGATCTCGGACATTTCCGGCTCAAACGAATTCAAGGCACGCAATACGTCTTCCGCAGGCGTCCCCTTGCCCTCGATCACCCCATTGTCCCAAAAATACTGCTGCCATGCTTTGAGGTCAAAAGGCGGACCAGAGAGCGCAGATTCGTAGTGGAGGTAACTCGGATCGTTGTCTTGGTTTGGATGGAGATCAACTCGGGCCAGCCGCGAGCCGTAAGGCGGAGTCATAAAAGGCCAAGGTCGTTGTGCCATTTGGTAAGCTTCCGCAAAAATGGGCACTTGAGAGACATCATCCTCGAAGCCAGAGCCCTTCGGCGGCGATTCAGACTCAAGGCGATATGGAACTACGATCAGCTCGGTTATATGGAATACGACCACCAAAATTGCACCCAAAGCCGAGAGTACGGTGATCCCTAGCACCAAACCTTTCCAGCGCCGTGCAAATGCGATTTTCAAAGCTGAGTTTTAACACTAAGCACGTTGGTTGTCATCGTTCATTAAGAAAAGCAGGTAACCGGCACGCGGACGATTTTGCGGTGGAAAAAAGGACAGCTACGGATTCGCCCATGGGGCTGGGGTCAGGGCAAGGGAGTTGCGGAGACAATCCTGCGGACGGCAGTAGCGTTTCCAAACTCCTGCGGAGGGCGGTAGGTTTGGGAATGAGAGAAGCGAAGCTTCGCGGACAAGGGCGTTCCCAAGTACAACTTGGGAACGAGGGAAAAATCGCGAGCACCCGTTTTACCTCTCAAATCGCGTCCGTTCGCCGGACAGGAGTGATTTCCCTGTAATCGCGGGGACGACGGTCCTCTATACCAAAAAGCCACTCGCCAGATAATCGTCCACGCCCGCTTCCAGCGTGTACTTCGGCTTGTAGCGGAGGGCACGGGTGGTGTCGGTCAGGTCGGCCTCGGTGTGGGGCTGGTAATGGACGTGCGGGTTGTCGATGTACTCGGGCTGCCAGTGGGTGTCGAGCACGCGGTTGAGGTTGGCCACGATGTCGTTGAAGGTGCGGGGCACGCCGCTGCCCGCGTTATAGATGCCGGAGGCGCGGGCGCGCGCGGCGAGGATGGTGCAGTTGACGATGTCCTTCACGTAGACGAAGTCCCGGAGGTGTTCGCCGTGCTTGAAGATGCGCGGGGCCTGGCCGCGGCGGATTTGCTGCGCGAGCTGCAGGATCATGCTGGAGGCGGGGCCTTTGTGCGTCTCGCGCGGGCCGTAGACGTTGAAGTAGCGCAGACCGACCACGATCTGCGTCGGGTTCTCGCGGGCCCAGCGGCGCGCCAGGTTGTCGAGCTGTACCTTGGAGAAGGCATAGACGTTGGCGGGCTTCGGTTCCTGATCGACCTTATTGATACCCGCAGCAATGCCGTAGGTGGCGGCGGAAGAAGCGTAAACAAGGCGCGTCTTGCGTCCCTCGAAGTAGCCGAGGAGGTTGCGCCACGATTCGATGTTGTCGTGGTTCTGGCGGAACTGGTTGTGGTCGGTCGTGTCGGTGATGGAGGCGAGATGGAAAACGAGGTCGATCTTGCGCCCGCCGAAGTAGTGCTTCAGGTCGAGGCTGGCGAGGTCGCCGGTAATGAGGTCGCCCTTGTAACCCTCCAGGTTCTTGAAGAGGCCGGAGCGGAAATCGTCGACGACGGTCAGTTCGGCATCGGGGAAGCGGTGAGCGAGTTCATGGACGAGGTTCGAGCCGATGAAGCCGGCACCGCCGGTGACGAGGACATGCTTGTACAT
>CAJCII010000122.1 GCA_903970335.1 Bacteroidota bacterium
GTGGATCGCGGCGAGATTTTTGGCCTCCTGGGTCGTAACGGAGCCGGAAAAACCACCGTGATGAAAATGCTGACGACCCTGCTGCCGCCAACTTCGGGGAGTGCCGTCGTAGCGGGTTTCGACATCGTTTCCGCATCCGTAAACGTGCGGCGCTCCATGGGCTATGTTCCGCAACTTTTATCCGCCGATGGCGATCTCACGGGTTTCGAGAACCTGCTGCTTTTCGCGCGCCTATTCGATCTGCCCAGAAGCGAACAACGGCCCCGCGTTCTTGAAGCCCTGCGCTTTATGGGCCTGACAAACGTCGCTCATCAACAAGCCAAGACGTATTCCGGCGGAATGATACGTCGTTTGGAAATCGCCCAATCGACACTCCATAGGCCCCAAGTCCTGTTTTTGGATGAACCCACCGTCGGACTGGACCCGCTGGCCCGCGCCACGGTCTGGGACTATCTCCTTCGCCTCAACCGCGAACATCATACAACGATTCTTCTAACGACTCACTACATGGAGGAGGCCGACCGCCTTTGCCATCGCGTTGCCCTCATGGACCAGGGACGCATCGTCACCATCGGCGAACCCGATCAACTCAAGCTGGCGTTGGGAGCTGACGCCACCATGGAGGATGTCTTTGTGCAACACGCCGGAGACGGCCCCGAATCCACCCTATCTTATCGTGAAATCCATCGAACTCGAGAAACCGCAAAACGGCTCGGATAACTTTCATTCCCACGTCCTGCCTGACGACTCTCCTGCCGGATCATCCATCCTGCGGAGGTCTGTGGTCAGCACGCTGGCAGTGATTGATCGCGAGCTACGCAAGCTTCGCCACGACCCGGTCGATCTGGTCACCCGCGCGGTGCAGCCTGCCCTTTGGCTTCTGATCTTTGGTCAGGTCTTCACTCGAACGCACGCCATTCCGACCGGGAATGTGAGTTATATAGAGTTCCTCGCGCCAGGTGTCCTGGCTCAGAGTGTTCTTTTTGTCGCCATCTTCAATGGCATCTCCGTCATTTCGGAACGCGACCTGGGGATAGTACATAAATTTCTGGCCTCGCCCGCACCGCGAGCGTCCTTGGTTCTGGGCAAGTCGCTTGCTGGCGGTATCCGCGCCCTCATTCAGGCTGTCGTAGTGACGGCGCTTTCCGCAGCTATCGGTGTCAGGCTCAATTTTTCGCCCGTACATCTTTTTGGGGTACTCCTCTTGGTGTTATTGGGCGCAACGGTTTTCTCCACGTTTTCTCTCATCATTGCCTGCCTCGTCAAAACCCGTGAGCGTTTCATGGGCATAGGACAGATATTGACCATGCCGCTGTTTTTCGCGAGCAGCGCCATTTACCCGGTCTCCATGATGCCGGACTGGTTGAAGGTCGTTTCGCGTCTTAACCCTCTGACTTATCAGGTGGACGGCCTTCGCCGACTCATGTTGGAAGGCTACCAAGGTTCACTTCTTCCCGTTTTGGGCGACGGCGCCCTCCTTTTCGGGGTACTGGTCTTGTTCGTCACAATCTGCGCCCGTCTTTACCCCAACCTCGTTCGATAAAAACCCAAATAGACATTACTTATGAGCAAAATAATCGATTGGCATAGTCACTGGATTCCCGAGCGGGTCCTTGATCTGTTGAGTAAGCGCTCCACCCAACCGCGTGTCGTACGCAACTCCCAGGGCGAAAGAGTCGTCCTCGCCCAACCATGGGCGAAACTGGAAGGAAGCCGTTCGTTGATCCATGAATGGCATGACATCGAGTTGCGCCTCCGACAGCTCGACAAGGCCGGAGTGGATCAGCAACTCCTCTCCTGGCCCACCACCAACCAAGTCGATGCCTTTCTTCCGGCTGAGGATGCCCGGCTCATCTGGGCGGCTTATAATGAAGAGCTGTCCAAGGTCGTGGAGAAACACGGAGACCGATTCTTTGGCGTGGCGATGTTGCCCACGTCCGACATTGCATGGGCAGCGGGCGAACTGGAACACGCCCATCGCGAATTGGGTTTGATCGGCGCGGTTCTTCCTGTCGGCGGCTTCCAGACATTGGAAGCGGCCCGGCTATTCGCTCCTATCTTTGAAGTCGCTCAAAAAAATCGGAGCCATATTTATTTCCACACCGGCCCGGCCAATCCCGCTATTCCAGGTCAACCCGTCAACCGCCCGCATCCCGAGAATGATGTTCCCCTCATTCGTTGGAGTCTTGATACGGGCGCGAGCTTTGCCGCCGCCGCGGTCACGCTGACGCAAACTGGTTTCCTGGACGCCTACCCCGATGTGACCGTTCAGTTTGCGATGTTGGGCGGGTCCATTCCATTTCTGGCTGAAAGTATAGAGCTTCGCGCCCAAGGGCTACACTCGGTCGCCTCCCTTACTAAAACAAGCCCTAGGGAGAGGTTTCGCCGGGTCTACTTCGACAGCGGGGTTATCGGACGCGGCCCTCGTGCCCTTGAACTTGGGGTCAAAGCTTTCGGTGCAGACCGGATTCTTTTCGGCACCGATTTTCCGCCGATCCCGACTTTGGAAACGACGGTCAAAGCTTTTGATCAAGCCGACCTGACCCACGAGGAAAGGGAGCTGATTCTGTTCGGCAACGCGCAGCGAATTCTGGATTCCAAAAGCCCAGCTCCGGCGGCTATCGCCTGATTTTCATCAACCCAACCAACCCGAAATAAAACCATGAGTGCTACACTGACATCCCCAACCCAACCTACAACCAAAACCAAATTCTCCTACACGATCTGCCCTGGTGTGCCGACGATCTCGGCACTCGCCGCGCCGCTCGGCTTTCTCCATGAGGAGTTCACACCAGACGCCGATCTCGATGTGACCATCAAGCATATCGGATTCACCGGCAAAACGGAATGGGCCCATGAAGACCGCTTCTGGATCCGCAACGCGGGACATACCCCGGCCATCTGGGGACGCGCCAAGGGCGTCGATAGCCGCATCATCGCGCTCGCCTGGCTTGAAGGGACTTATCCTGTCGTGACATTAACCGGCTCGGGCATCCGTTCGGTCGCCGATCTTAAAGGGAAGCGCCTCGCTCTTTTCCGCGCCAAGGATGCCCTCTTCGATTTGCAATACGGCGGACAACTTCGGACCTACACTACCACTCTGGCCACCGCCGGATTGACCCTGAACGACGTCGAATTGGTGACGATCTGGAAGGAAAAATTCGATGCCACGGTCAAACGGACCAAGGATACGAAAAAGCAGGCTGCGATTGAATCAGCCCGCGAGATTGCCGACCGGCTTAATCGTGGCGAGTTCGATGCCATTGCCCCATTTCAGAGCGCAGCGGAAATCGGTGTTCATACCAGCATCCGCGTTCTCTATGACGTGCGCGATAACCCAGATTTCGTGTCGCGCGTTCATCCTGGCGTGTTGCGCAGCATCCTGGTCAGTGGTCCGCTCTTACGCGAACGGCGCGATCTGGTCGTGCGCGGACTGGCCCGCCTGCTTCAGGCCGCCGATTGGGCGAAAGCTCACACCCCCGAGGAAGTCGCTGCCAAGTTGGCCGAAGGCTATGATGTTTACCCGGAAAGCCTCACCTCGAAATACGAGAATGTTGCTGAGGGCGTTCAGATCGACTTGAGCGAAAACAAAATCGCCGCACTCAAGTCGCAGAAAGACTTTCTCCTGCAACACGGTGAAATTACCGAGGACTTCGATGTCGAACCCTGGGTCGATCACGGTCCGCTGAAAGAAGCGCACGCTCTTTACGCCGACTGGAAAAAGAGCGGCAAGGTCAAATAACCAACGCATCCGTCATTCACGCGGAGTCCGGCATGTACGGACTCCGCCGCCAACTAACAAGGAATCCAATGAGTCTCGAAGCCACGCTAAGCGCCCCACCCGTATCGTCTCCCGCCCCCGTTGTGCGCCGGGCACTGTCCACCACCCGAGAGGCTGCCACCTCGGTCACACTGCTGCTTATTCTTGGCGTCCTCTGCATGATCGACGCGCAGATTGTCAGTTCGCTTCTCACCCCGATCAAAAATGATCTCAAGCTGGCCGACGAGCAGTTTGCGCGGATCACGGCGATTGGCGCTTTCGTCGCGCTTTGGGCCAATCCCTTTTACGGTTATCTTGGCAATACCTTTGGCCGCAAGAAGGTGATTTTTGGCGGTCTGCTGCTGCTCAGTCTTGGTTCCATAGTCAGCGGATTGTCCGCTGGCTATATCGCTCTGTTGGCCGCACGCGTACTCGTTGCCTTTAGCGCGGTTAGCTACAACGTGCTTGCACCGAGTTGGATTGCGGACCTCTACAGCCCCAAGTGGCGCAACTTCGTTTTCACCATCTATCACCTCAAGAATCGAGTCGGTGTTTCCAGTGCGCTCATTCTGGGGGGATGGCTTTCCGCCCACTACGACTGGCATACCGCCTTCATTGTTACCGGTGGTGCGACACTTGCCGTTGTTTTCCTGATCCTGCTTGTGCGCGAGCCGCATCCCGGCGAATCGGACGGTCACGCTGACAAGAGCATCACGCACCCCTCTTTCCGTGAGGGGCTCGAAGTCTTCAAGTACAAGGGTTACGTGCTTCATACGCTGGCCTATTCATTTTTCATGATCGGCATGTACGGACAGAGCTGGATTCCGGCCTATCTTTACCGGACGTTCCACATTACCAATCTACAGGCCTCGACCTTTCTGGGTACAGTCCTCCTGGCGACGATTCCTGTCGGATTGGCGGGAGGCTGGCTCACGGGATTTTTTTCACTTCATCGCCATCGTGGGGGATACGCCACATTTCTTGGGCTGACTTCCTTCGTTGCCGCTCTGACTTTCTTCACGGCCTATCATCAAACCGATCTCGCCAGCGCGCAATTTTGGCTGGCCACCTCCTTCACCATTTTTGCGCTTAGCGTGGGTAGCCTCACTACCCTGGTGGTCGAGACGGTTCCTCCCCGTCTGCGCACGAGCGCAACGTCGATTTCGCCTCTCGTCAGCGGAATCATCGCCAGCATTCTCGCCGCCGAGGTTTGGGGAATTATCTCGGACCATTATGGGTTACGCTGGGCCATCCTGCTTGCGCCCACCGGCTATTTGATCGCTGGCTTTCTCTGGGCGTTTCTCGCCTTCTGGCAAAGACGGTTTGGTCCTTGATGCTTTTTCCGGCGGGGTAGCCAAGTGGTAAGGCACGGCTCTGCAAAAGCCGAATGCGTGGGTTCGATTCCCGCCCTCGCCTGGAGAAAATTTGATTCTTTGTGATAGTTTGATCGATAAGCCAAATGCATTTGCCCAAACCTGACCCCTACGCAGTCCTGCGATTTCCGAACTACCGATACTTTGTTCTCGGGAGGAGTTTTTTCACCCTCGCCATGCAAATGCAGACCGTGGCCGTGAGCTGGGAGATTTATCAGCGGCTGAGCGCCAGGACTGCGGACGCCGCCTTGGCCTTGGGTTTAATCGGACTGGTCCAGGTGGTGCCCATGATGATTTTCGCGCTGCCGGGTGGTCAGGCTGCCGACCGCTTCGACCGAAAGACGATTGTCCGGTCGACTCAGCTCCTTTTCGCTTTCTGCGCCCTGGCCCTGCTTATTTTATCGCGGCTTCATGCCCCGGTCGGATGGTATTATCTCGTCTTGGGATTCGCCGCCTGTGGCCGCGCTTTCTCCGTCCCGGCCATCAGTTCCCTTTTTCCTACGCTGGTGCCACGCGAGGTTCTTCCGAATGCCATGACATGGAACAGTACGATTTTTCAAATCACCGCCATGGTAGGACCCGCCCTTGGCGGTTTGATCGTGGCTCGATGGGGCCCGTCCACGTCCTACGTGGTCAATATCATCTGCGCCAGCCTTGCGTTCCTGACTTTTTCACTGACAGCTCCCGTGACAACCAAGACGGATAAACCTCCCATCACACTGGACTCGTTGCTCAGCGGAGTCCGTTTTGTTTTTGGCACCCGTATCCTTCTCGGACTCTTTTGCCTCGATCTCTTTGCGGTCTTGCTCGGTGGTGCCACCGCGCTGCTGCCTATTTTTGCCAACGATCTGCTCAAGGCCGGCCCGGAAGGTTATGGATTGCTCCGGGCGGCGCCATCCGTCGGAGCCGTCGCCATGGCACTACTGACCGCCCATCTGCCTCCCTGGCGGAAGGCTGGATCGGTGATGCTCCTCGGTGTTGCGGGCTTTGGATTGGCTACGCTACTATTCGGCATCTCAAAAATATTCTGGCTCTCGATGGTCGCCCTGGCGCTCACGGGTATGTTCGACAATATCAGCGTGGTGGTTCGCCAGACAGTAATGCAGATGATCACTCCGGACGCCATGCGTGGTCGGGTCTCCTCCATCACCTTTCTATTCATCAGTTGTTCCAATGAACTTGGAGAACTCGAGTCCGGTTTGACGGCCCGCTGGTTTGGCGCGGTTGGATCGGTAATCTTCGGGGGAATCGGAACTCTCCTTGTCGTGCTCGGTTCGACGGCCATTTTTCCTGAAATCAGAAGATTGGGCCGACTGCATGAGCTGAAACCCGCTGAAATTGCCCGAGCAACGGAAGAGGAATTGGAAGAAAAGGCCCAGGCCTAACTAAATGGACCACTCCAGCGGCGCTTCCTGACCTTCTTTTGCCTTCGCTGATTTATCGAGAATGGAAAGCTGCTTGGCTTCCTGCACGACCAGCGAGTTCGGCGGAACGCTGTGCATGAGAAAGACGTTGGCCCCGATGGTCGAATTCTCGCCGATGACGGTTTCGCCGCCGAGGATGGTGGAATTCGGATAGATCGTCACATTGTCGCGGACATCGGGATGGCGCTTGCCGCCTTTCACTATCTGTCCCTTCTCATCCTTCGCAAAGCTCCTGGCTCCCAATGTTACGCCGTGATAGAGCTTAACCCGATTGCCGATGCGGCAGGTTTCGCCCACCACCAGGCCTGTGCCGTGGTCGATGAAGAAATGAGAACCGATCTTTGCGCCGGGATGGATATCGATGCCCGTGCGGCTATGGGCCCATTCGGTCATCATGCGGGGAATGATCGGGACCTCGGATTGATAAAGCCGATGCGCCAGCCGCTGAATCGAGATCGCCTCGATGCACGGATAGGAGAGGATGATCTCCTCACGGCTGAGCGCGGCCGGATCGCCCTCGTAAGCCGTCTGAATATCTGTGTGCAGGAGTTGGCGAACATCCGGTAGATCTTTGCAGAATTTGAGTAGGATTGGCTTGGTCCGACCGGTGGGGCGGTGCGGGTCCCCGATGCGCACGCTTTTGCGAACTTGGGTTTCAAGACGCTTGACTACGCCCGATAGCCGCTCTTCGGTGAGATCAAACACGGTATGTTTGTGGATTGCGTCATCGTCGTGGAAGCCAGGGAAAAGGATGCGCAGCAAATCTTCACAAATCACGCCAACCGCCCGTTTCGACGGCATGTTATGGACGTCCTGGTTGTTAAGGAAGCTAGCAATAATAACCTGAACAACTAGGGATATTAGGCAGGACTAATGACGTAGTTCCATTCGCCGTGGAATGGGTCTGGGCGCAGGTGGACGCGGGCCATTTCTTCATCGGAGATTTTCTGGCCTTTCGGGTAAAGAGAGGCATCGATTTCCGCCCGTATTTTCAGGCCGTTTGCCGTGGTGGTGCTACCGATGAGACTGACGATCACGGCCAAACTTTCCAGAGGCCTGCCCCGCCAGTTTTTGGTGATATGGCAGAACATGCGGTGCTCGATCTTGTTCCATTTGCTGGTGCCCGGCGGCAGATGGCACACCCGCAGACTCAGGCCGGTTTCGTCGGCCAGACGCTGCAAGGCCACCTTCCAGAGGCGCACCCGGTTGCCGTTGCTTCCCCCGCAGTCCGCCGTGATCGTCAGGTGCTCCGCCTCGGGATAACGGGCTTTCCCCATTTGATTCCACCAGCGGCGGATGCTTTCGACCGCGAACTCGGCCGTGTCGTGATCGATGCCCACACTCACCCAGCCTTGATTGGCGGCCAGATCATAGACGCCATACGGCGCGGCTTTCCCCAGCGCCGGATCGATAAAATCATGCACCCGCACTTCGACGGGTTGGCCTTTTTTCTGCCATTCCTGCCCGGCATTCTTGAAGTCGCCGACAAGTTCTTTCTTCTTGGTGTCGACGCTAACGACCGGTTGTCCGGCCTGGATCGCCGCTTGGACTTGGGCATGTAAATGCTGGAATTGCGCGTCCCGGTCCGGGTGACGTCCGCCTTCGCGGGTCTTGCGTACGCTCTGGAGCGAGTAGCCCTGCGCGGCCAGCAAATCGCAGACGGTGCGTTGCGAAACGGGATGCCCACTCTGCGTCAACTCCGCCGCCAGCTTCGTCGTGCTCTTGCTCGTCCAACGCAGGCCCGACTCGGGGTCTCCCCGCGTCGCCGGATCCACCAACCGGTCAAGCGCCTCGCCCAAGCCGGGGTCGGTCTGCGTCACCCGCTTTCGGCCACCGCCTGCGCGACGACAACGTTCCCCGGTCACGCCCATCGCGTCACCCGCAGGGGATTTCGCCTTTAATGCCGCCATCCCGACGTGGATCGTTGTCCGACTCAGCCCGGTTGCCCGTGCCACCTCGCTGACGCCGCCATAGCCCAGCGACAAAGCCTCGTTGGCAGCCCACAGACGCAGTCCTGCTTCCTGTAAATGGGGTCGAAGCCGTTCGAACTTCTCCGTCAGTAACGAGACCGTTTCAGGCACCTTCCTTTCTTACCCAACTCTGCCAAGTTGTTCAAGTTATTATTGCTAGCGTTCTTAACGGGAGAACTCGCGGTTTGTGCCGGGAGCTGCGGTCCGGGCAACATGCATCTGATCAACGGGCTTTACGATTGCCACCGCAGCCGGGTGCCGGTGCTTGCACTGGCCGCGCATATTCCCAGCCTGGAAATCGGCAGCAATTATTTTCAGGAAACGCACCCCAACCAGCTTTTCCGCAATTGCAGCCACTACTGCGAACTGGTTTCCCAGCCCGGCCAGATGCCGAGGGTGCTGGAGATAGCGATCCAGGCGGCATTATCCCGGCAGGGCGTGGCCGTGGTGGCGATTCCGGGGACATTGCGCTGAAGCAGACCGCGTATCGCAAGCCGAGTTCATCCATCGAACGGCTCCGACCTGTCCTACGGCCGGGCGACGACGAAATCGACCGACTGGCAGAAATGCTGAACAAGGCCAAGTCGGTCACCATCCTCGGTGGGGCGGGTTGTGCCGGGGCGCACGACGAACTGATGGAGGTCGCGAAGACGCTGAAGTCGCCCATCGTGTCGGCTTTGCGTGGGCGGGAGCATATTCAGTACGAGAATCCGTACGATGTGGGCCTGACCGGACTGATCGGCTTTTCCTCGGGATATCACGCGATCAAGGAGTGCGATACACTACTCATGCTGGGCACCGATTTCCCCTACACGCAGTTTTATTCGGAAAAATCGACCATCGTCCAGGTGGATCGTCGGGGCGAGAATCTGGGGCGGCGGACCCGCCTCGATCTCGGCCTGGCGCTGGAGAAGCATCAAACAGGCGCAAAATATCATGCGGTGGCCGAGGAAGGCGTGCCGATGCGGGATATTGCCGAAGCCATCGGTCGCGACTTGAAGATTCCGGTCGTCTCCCTGTCGCTGGACGAGGCTGCGGCACATTTTGGATGGCTGACCCTGTTTGCCGGCTCCGACCTTGCGGCTTCCAGCGAAAAGACGCGGAAGAAACTAGGCTGGAATCCGACGGGACCGGGGTTGATTTCCGATCTCGATCAAGCGAAGTTCTGAATCAACCACCACCATGAAACTTACCGACAACACCATTCTTATCACGGGCGGCGGTTCCGGCATCGGCCGGGGCCTCGCCGAGGCTTTCCACGCTCTGGGCAACCGGGTCATTATCGCGGGCCGTCGCCAGCACGCCTTGGACAAGGTCACCGACGCCAATCCGGGCATGGCTTCCATGACTCTCGACCTCGACGATCCCGACGCCATCCAGTCGTTTGTGGAGGAGGTCACCAAGCTTCATCCCACGCTTAACGTCCTGATCAATAACGCGGGCATCATGCGACCGGAAAACCTCAAGGCCCCGCAGGTGGCCGACGCCGAGGCCATCATCACCACCAACCTGCTTGGCCCCATCCGCGTGACGGCGGCGCTTCTGCCCCACCTCCTGAAGCAGCCGAGTTCGGCGATCCTCAATGTTTCCTCCGGGCTGGCGTTCGTTCCATTCCCGGTGACGCCCACCTATTCGGCGACCAAGGCTGCGCTGCACTCGTATACGGTGTCGCTGCGTGTTCACCTCCGGGGCACACCGGTCGAGGTCATCGAAATCATCCCGCCTGCCGTCGCGACCGACCTCACCCCTGGCCGTTCCCCGACCAATCCCCATTTTATGTCCGTGGAGGACTACATTGCGGAAACCATGCAAATTCTGAAGACGAAGCCGACACCGGCGGAGATCAACGTGGAGCGGGTCAAATTTCTCCGCTTCGCCGAGGCCACCGGCAATTTCGATAAAGCCCTTGAGATGCTGAGTCAGGTCACGCTTTCCCGATGAGTTTACGACCGCTTACGAATGGCGGTGGATAGAACAATGATCACTCCAACAAAAAAACTTTAAAAAAATGACTTGCGCTATACCAACCAGTCAACTAAGTTGTCCTTGTGAAACCGGAAAGCGAATCCAAACGCAAGCTCCTCGAAACCGCCATGGAGATGATCTGGGAGAGTAGCTACGGTTCGGTCAGCGTTGAGGACATCTGCGTCAGGGCGGGTGTCAATAAGGGGAGCTTTTATCACGCTTTCAAATCCAAGTCCGACTTGGCCGTGGCGGCCTTTGAGCGCCACTGGGAGCATAAGCAGCCCAAGCTCGACAAGATATTCTCGCCGCTGGTCCCTCCGTTGGAACGGCTCGACAACTATTGCCAGATGATTATCGACGACCAAAAAGAGAAATACGCCAGTTTTGGCAAGATGCTGGGCTGTCCCTTCTGCTCGGTCGGTTGCGAACTAAGCACCCAGGATGAGAAGATCCGGCTCAAGGCCGAAGAGATGAGCCAGCGCAGACTGAGATATATCGAGTCGCTGGTCCGGGACTTGGCGGTAGCGGGCTACATTGAAGCCGGGGATACCATGGAACTGGCGCAAGAGGTACGCACGTACATCACGGGTGTGCTGATGCAGGCCAAGCTCGAAAACAGCATGAGACGGGTCGAGCGTTTGCAGCAGGGGATCATGCGCTTGCTCGGCCTCAAACAACATGTAACCGCAGCCGCTTAACCCTTTTTTTACTCACTATCTATACCGACCGGTCAACTCAAATAAACCCATTAAACTCATTCAAAAGGACAAATCGCCATGATTCAACAAATCGCCAGCATCAAGACCAAGACCGACACGCTACCGACCATCAACCGAGACCTGCTCAGGACCAGGCGTATTCAGGCCCATGTAAAAGAAATGGCGGCAGACGGGCTGTCCCCCACCGAAGGCTATCTCTGGAGTCCGATGACGGCGGGACCTTACCTGGTTCCGATCACCCGCTGGATCGAATAACTCTCTTCAAACCACCTCAATCAACCAAACAAGAAAGCAAAACATCATGAAAAAATTAGAAGGTAAAGTCGCAGTCGTCACCGGAGCTTCCAAGGGAATCGGAGCCGGTATCGCCAAACAACTTGCCGCCGAGGGCGCGGCGGTCGTCGTCAACTACTCGTCCAGTAAAAAAGGTGCCGATCTCGTCGTTGCCGAAATTACGGAAAAAGGTGGCAAGGCCATCGCCGTGGCAGCAAACGTGGCTAAAAAATCGGAAATCGAGAAACTCTTTGCGGAAACGAAGAGGGTCTTCGGCAAGGTCGATATTCTCGTGAACAACGCGGGTCTCTATGAATTCCAGCCACTGGAAGGCATCACCGAGGAGCACTTCCACAAGCACTTCGATCTGAATGTGCTCGGTCTATTGCTCGCCACGCAGGAAGCGGTCAAGCATTTCGGCGAAAAAGGCGGAAGCGTCATCAACCTCAGTTCGGTAGTGGGACGCAATGCACCTCCGGGCACATCGGTCTATTCCGCGACCAAGGGAGCCGTCAACTCAATCACCCAGGCCTTGGCCAAGGAACTCGGCCCGAAAAAAATCCGCGTGAATGGCGTCGCGCCCGGCTTGGTCGTGACGGAAGGCACAGCCATCCTGGGCGTTTCCGATTCGGAAAACGACTTCCATAAGGCGTATGTGGCCCAAGCGCCGCTCGGACGTGTCGGCCAACCGCACGACATTGCCACGGCAGTGGCCTTCCTGGCTTCCGATGATTCCTCCTGGGTCACGGGCGAGACCTGGTACGTCGGCGGCGGATTTCAATAACACCCGTTCGAGAAATTCGGGGCTGGTCCGGCCAACACCAGCCCCGAAAGCCCTCTTCACTTTTATCGGAGAATTATGAATACACCCACGCTCGCAGCCCCAGATTTTAACGCAGGTTCTCAGGTCGGCTTTCGTGAAGGTGACGAACAAGCTCATCTGCCATCGAAGCGTAAAGATCCCGCCGTCTTCCCGAAAAAGGATCGGTTCAAATTCTCTTTGCCCATTCCGAGCACTTTTCGCCAGACGATGCGGAACCTGATGGGCAATCGCCTTTTCCAAGTGGTGGCGGGAATCGTCGTATTGCTCGCGCTCAGCCATTTCATCTATACCGCCACTACTCACGAATCGACCGACGACGCCTACACCACGGGGCATATCCACAACATCTCCTCGCGTGTGGCCGGAACGGTGATTGCCGTGCGCGTCGATGACAACCAGATGGTGCACCAGGGCGACGTGCTGGTCGAACTCGACCCGACCGATTACCAGGTGCAAGTCGATCAGGCGCGTGCCGATGATGTGACCGCGAAGGCCAATCTGGCCCGCGCGCAGACGCTCCTGGCGTCCGGCGGGGTCTCCAAGCAGGATTTTGACACCTACGCCAGCGCCAGCGAGGTGGCGGCGGCCAAGCTCAAAGACGCCGAGGATCAGTTGGCTTACTGCACCATCCGGGCACCTGCCGATGGACGGATCGGCAGCAAGACGGTCGAGACGGGCAACCGGATCAATGCCGGCTCAGCCCTCATGGCCGTGGTGGAAGATACCTGGGTGGTGGCCAACTTTAAGGAGACCCAGCTCGGCGAAATGCGTCCCGGTCAATCGGCGGAAATCACCATCGATGCCATCCCGGGCAAAACCTTTCGCGGGATCGTGGACAGCTGGTCGCCCGGTTCTGGTTCGACCTTTGCCCTGCTGCCGCCTGACAACGCCACCGGCAATTTCACCAAAATTGTCCAGCGCGTGCCGGTGAAAATCCGTTTTGACCCGGAGTCGATCCAGGGTTACGAGAACCGGATCGTTCCGGGTCTCTCCTGCGAACCGAGTGTCCTGCTGCGCGGTGGCATTCCCAATCGTTCCACCCCGATCGATCCGCAACCGGAATCGATTCCCCTATCGGCGTCTCGCTGACCAACCCACAGCCATGGAAAAGGT
>CAJCII010000123.1 GCA_903970335.1 Bacteroidota bacterium
GCGAATACTTGATCGCATTGGTGATCAGGTTGGTAATCACATAATCCATACGCTGAAGGTCGATACTAACTTCCGGCAGGTCAGGAGCGATTTCCGTCTTGATCTCGATTTGCGAGGCGCGGGCAATTTCCCGCATCTCCCACGACGTATTGCCGCCGCGCGAGCGGGGCAGCACGTGATCGATGTTGCCTTCACTGGGGCGCAGGTTCGCGCCGGTGTATTGGCACTGGCCACCATCCCGCGCCCAGATGGCCCGGGCACTGAACTTGGGTCGACGCTTGGGGACCTTGGCAAAACGGCTGAGGACGATGACTGCTGGAACGCGGATCGGGCCGCTGGGCGTGCGAACGGCATAGTCGTTCTCCCGCACAGGCAGCTTGATCCACTCGGCCCAGCGAGCGGGCACCATGTTCTCGCCATCGATGTCGAGGGCTGTGGCCACGTCGGTGGCCATCTGCACGAACGCCTGTTGGGGCGTGCGCACATTGATCGCCTGCCAGTTGCGGTTGAGCACCAGTACAATCGGTCGGTTGAGTATGTCGTCCATAGTTCTCCTGTGTCTGTGGTCCGCCTCGTCGACAAAGATATCGACGTAGTGGTTGCCGCTGCCGACCGTGCCGAGCTGCGCTTCCGCCATAGGCTTGAGATGCGCAAAAGGCTGCTCCGCCCAGAGCGGGTCGTCGAAGAGATCGTGCTCGACGTGCTGCTTGCTGTGGCGACCCATACCGAACGAGATCGTGCGGACAACTTCGTCCATGATCTCGGCGATCTTGGGACGAATTTCCGCGCCGGTCTTGTTGGTGCGGATCGCGAGGTTGCCGCAGGCAATATCAAAGCCCACGCCCGAGATGGAAACGAGATCGCGATACGCGATGACGCCACCAATAGGATGGGCATAGCCCTTGTGGCCATCGGCACAGAGGACAGCACGCGCCCCGCCGACCGCCATACAGCGGTGGATTTGCTGCACCGTCGCCTCATCATGCTGACCAAAAATACGAACGCTCATAGTTACTCCTTATATTGTAGCGACGGTTTTTGACCGTCGCAGTGGTTAAATTGATTTCCGCGGTTGTTTCAGCCAACTCAAGTGGCTAGCCTTGAGCCGTGGTGACCATCGCTCGAACAAAGCCGGGCATCTTGTTTCGGACAGGTATTGCCTTGGCAATTCTTTTTGCTTTGTCCGGCTGTTATAATTTGGATACCGACGAATTCACGAAGACGAAACCGTCGCTCCAGGATTTGGTCGGCACTTATCTCCTGACTGATTATAGCGCCACGAGCCTGCGGGAAAGATCCGGCGATCTTCCGAATGAAATATCCATCAAACTCTCCCCGGACGGCAGTTGCAGCCTGTTGAACATTCCAGATAGTTGGGGAGAAAATCATACCCCAGTTAAGTTTGTCTCGCGAATCGGCAAATGGGAGTTGGTCCAAAATCAGAATTATTGGATCGTAGCCTTGGAAGACTTGAATCCTGCAGGCTCATGGCCCGAGACGCCAACCCAGCTCAACATTATCGGAGAAAAGCCTCCTTATATTTTGTGGATTACCCTGGGCGATGCGGACGAGGGTCACGTTTTAGGATTTTCCAAACGGTGAATCTTAATTGTCAAAATGGTTCCCGAGCATGGTTCCGCCCCATGGTCTCCTGATTCAAAGTCAGGCATCCTACTGGCTAGACGACTCGGGATTTGTGGACTGAAGGTGGTGGGGCCGCAGGGAGTCGCACGCTGACCATGCTGATTATTGAGGGCGGCATAACAGACTGACAGCCTCAGTCAGGCGTAGAGCACGTCAGCCTGTTTTGCAGAGATCAGTAAGGCCGCAGCTGTTTTCGGGACAGTGTCCTCGTCTATGCCGGACGTGCTCCGTGAAAATTTACTGCCGTGCGCAGCACCTCCGGCTTCTCAGCATGGGCAATGCCGTGTCGTAGCTAGTAGACTATGGCCGCGAAGTCCTGCGGACGACAGTAAGGCTCGTCGCAGGGTTGCTGCCATTACGGCAGCGAAAAGGGAAAGGAGCGCCAAGCCTGGATCGATAGCCGGTCCGTCCTCAAAATAAAGAACCCCGCCGCAAGCAGCGGGGTATTGGGGAACAATTTCAGATTACAACAAGAACGCCGCAAGCGGCGGGGAATTGACCCGAACGAGATTAAAAAAAGCGTGTCATCCTGAGCGAAGGTGAGTCTTGGCATCAATTTTAACCTCAAGGTTCACCCGAGCCGAAGTCGAAGAACCTACCCCACCACAAAATTCACCAGCTTGTCCGGCACAAAGACCGTCTTCCGCAGCGTCTTCCCCGTCGTCCACTCCGCATAAGCGGGCAACGCCTGCGCTGCTGCCACCACCACCTCCTGCCCCGCTCCCGGCGGCACCGTGATCAGCCCCCGCAGCTTCCCGTTGATCTGCATCGGCAACTCGATTTCCGTCTTGATCAGGTATCTCTCCTCCGCCACCGGCCACGGTTCGTAGGCCAGCGTCGTCGCGTGGCCCATCTGCTTCCACAGCTCCTCCGCCAGGTGCGGTGCAAAGGGCGAGAGCAGTAGCAGCAGCGTCTCGATCGCCTCGCGCGGACGCACCGCCTCCCGCGTCAAATCGTTCGTCAAAATCATCAGTGCCGAGATCGCCTTGTTGAACTGCAGCTTCTCGATGTCGTCCGTCACCTTCCGGATCGCCGCATGGACGCTCCGCAGCAACTCCGTCGACGCCTCCGCCTCCGTCGTCTTCCCCGGCGCGAAATGCCACTCCCCCTCCTGGTTCTCTTCCATGACCAGCCGCCACACGCGGCCCAAAAAACGGTACACCCCCTCCACCCCCGTCGTCGACCACGGCTTCATCTGCTCCAGCGGCCCCATGAACATCTCGAACAGCCGCAGCGAGTCCGCCCCGTATTCCACGATCACGTCATCCGGATTCACCACGTTCCCCCACGCCTTCGACATCTTCCGGTTATCCTCGCCCAGGATGATCCCCTGGTTCACCAGCTTGTGGAACGGCTCCGACGTCGAAACCACGCCCAGGTCGAACAGCACCTTGTGCCAGAACCGCGCGTACAGCAGGTGCAGCACCGCGTGCTCCGCCCCGCCGATGTACAAATCGACCCCCTTGTTTCCCATCCAATATTTTTCCACCGCCGGATCGATCAAGGCGTCCGCATTCGTCGGATCGCAATACCGCAGGTAATACCAGCACGAGCCCGCCCACTGCGGCATCGTATTCGTCTCCCGCACCCGCCCGTCCCGCAGATGCAGCCACTCCGTCGCCTTCGCCAGCGGCGCGTGCCCCTCCGGACTCGGCTTGTAGTCCTCCAATTCGGGCAAAGTCAGCGGCAATTCGCTCTCGTCGATGACCTCATGCGTGTCGCCCCTCCACACCACCGGAAACGGCTCGCCCCAGTACCGCTGCCGGGAGAACAGCCAGTCCCGCAGCTTGAACTGCACCCGCCTCGTCCCCAGCTTCTCCTCCTCCAGCCAGTCGATCATCTTTGCCTTCGCCGCCGCCGTCGGCAGTCCGTCCAGAAAACCCGAATGGACCGCATGTCCCTCGCCCGTGAACGGAGCCCAGGTCTTTTCCATCGCCCCCAGACCCGCCGCCGATTGTAGCGACTCCACCACCTCAATAATCGGCAAGCCGTATTTCACCGCAAATTCGTGGTCCCGCTCGTCATGCGCCGGCACCGCCATGATCGCCCCCGTCCCGTACCCCATCAGCACATAATCCGCGATCCACACCGGAATCGTCTCGTCGTTTACCGGATTGATCGCATATGCCCCGGTAAACACACCGCTTTTGCTCTTCGCCAGGTCGGTCCGTTCCAGATCGCTCTTGTTCGCCACCTCCGCCTTGTAGGCCTGCACCGCTGGGCGCTGCCCCGGCGTCGTGATCTTCTCCACCAGCGGATGCTCCGGCGACAGCACCATGTACGTCGCGCCGAACAGCGTGTCCGGTCGCGTCGTAAAAACCGTCATCGTCTCGTCTTCCCCCGCCACCTTGAACCGCACCTCCGCCCCCTCGCTCCGTCCGATCCAGTTCCGCTGCATCTCCTTCAGCGACTCCGGCCAGTCCAGCCCGTCCAGGTCCGCCAAAAGCCGCTCCGCATACGCCGTAATCCGCAGCATCCATTGCCGCAACGGACGCCGCTCCACCGGATGGTTCCCCCGCTCCGAACGCGGCCCCTCCTCCGTCGGCAGCACCTCCTCGTTCGCCAGCACCGTCCCCAGCGCAGGACAATACCACACCGGCGCGTGCGACACATACGCCAGCCCCTTCTTGTAAAGCTGGATGAAAATCCACTGCGTCCACTTATAGTAGGCCGGGTCCGTCGTGTTCACCTCACGTGCCCAATCGTAGGAAAAACCCAGCCGCTCGATCTGCCCCCGGAACGTCGCAACATTCCGTGCCGTCGTCTCCCGCGGATGTGTCCCCGTCTGCACCGCATACTGCTCCGCGGGCAACCCGAACGCATCCCACCCCATCGGGTGCAGCACATTGAACCCCTTCATCCGCTTGTACCGCGACACAATGTCCGTCGCCGTGTACCCCTCCGGATGCCCCACGTGCAGCCCCGCGCCCGAGGGATACGGAAACATGTCCAGCGCATAGTACTTCGGCTTCTCGCTCCCCGGCTCCCCCGGATTCGCCGCCCGGAACGTCTCCTGCTCGCGCCAATAGCGCTGCCAGTTTGGCTCGAAGGTCGCGAATGGGAATTGCTTGCGTACTTGCATGATGGAAGCTGTAAGTTAACGACACCACCCGCTCTATGGAAAGGAAAACGCTCTGCCTCGCCACCCGCAACGCCCACAAGGTCCACGAAATCGCCGCCATCCTCGCCCCCTACTGGGACGTCAAGTGCTCCGCCGACTTCCCTGAAGTCGTCGAGGAAATCGAGGAAACCGGCGACACCTTCCTCGCCAACGCCACCCTCAAGGCCGTCGCCACCTCCCACGCCATCTCCGCCTACGCCCTCGCCGACGACTCCGGCCTCGAAGTCGACGCCCTCGACGGTGCCCCCGGCGTCTTCTCCGCCCGCTACGGCGGCATCCCCTCCTCCGCGGAAAAAAACAACGCCCGCCTCCTCGAGGAACTCGCCCGCCTCGGCGCCCTTGCCCCCGGCCAACGCCGCGCCCGCTTCCGCTGCGTCCTCGTCCTCGCCAAGGCCGGCGAAGTCCTCGCCACCTTCGACGGCGCCTGCGAAGGCACCCTCCTCCTCGCCCCCCAAGGCGCCAACGGCTTCGGCTACGACCCCCTCTTCGTCCCCGCCGGCTTCAAAAAAACCTTCGGCCAGCTCTCCGAAAAAACCAAGAACACCCTCAGCCATCGCGGCCACGCCCTCCGAAAATTCCTCGCCTGGCTCAAGCTCAATCCCCCGCAATAAATTCAGCCTTCAGCCTCCTTCCCAAGTTGTACCTGGGAACGTCTCCTGCCCCCGCGAAGTTCCACTTCGCGCTAATCTTCCCAGCCTCCCTCCCCCAAAAAATTCCGTAAATTTGGTCAATTTGGTGATTCCGTAACTCAGCCTTCCCCCAATCCTCCCAATCATATTAATCCTATCTAAAACGTCCCCTCCCCAATTCCGTAATTCCGTTAATTCCGTCAAAACTTCGGCCTTCCCCCCTCAATCCCCCGTATCCGCCACCACCGTATACTGGATCGTCTTCACCAGCTTGCCGTTGATATACACATCCAGCGACTGCTCCCCCATCGGGTCCCCCGGGTCGAACCCATTCTCGTCCACCATCACACCGCCCGGCACCGTCACCTCTTTTGTCTGCAACGTCTTCGACGGTATCAGATTCTCGAACCCGTCACCCGTCACCACCTTCGGCGCCGCCGAAAAATGAAACACCAGGTGGTACGTGTATGGCTCGTTATCCGGCGGCGTAATCTCCACCCCATAACGAAACCCCGTGTCCTGGAGCCGCATCGGAATCGTCGTCGTTTCCTTCGTCAGGTGGTCCTTCCCCTCCAGGTCCGACTCCACCGTCCCGAACCGGATCTTGTACTCCGATGTCGCCGTCTCGTCCGTCCCGACGGTCTCCTCGCCCCCCCCTTTGCCCTGGTACAGCGCCACGTCCTTCACCACAAAATAGATCGCCAGCGCCGCCCAGCCGGCCACCGTCGCCGCCACCAGGAATGCTCCGACACCGATCAGTAACGTCGTCTTTTTCATCGCCAAAACCTACTTTAGCCCAAAGCCGCTTTCTGCAAGCCCGAAAGTTTCTTGATCCCCTTCGTCGCCAGTTCCACCAGCGCCGCAAACTCCTGCGGCGAAAACGTGCTCTCCTCCCCGCTCGCCTGCACCTCGATGAACTGCCCCTTCGCCGTCATCACCACATTCATGTCCGTCTGGGCGTCCTTGTCCTCCACGTAATCCAGGTCCAGCACCGGTGCCCCGTTCACCACCCCCACGCTCACCGCCGCAAACGGCACCCGGATCGGTGATTTCGCCGTGTCCTTCAAAAATCCCCCCTCTCGCAGCTTCCGCACCGCCAGCTCCAGCGCCACATACGTCCCCGTGATCGCCGTCGTCCGCGTCCCCCCGTCTGCCGCCAGCACATCGCAATCGATACACAGCGTCCGCGTCCCCAGCGCCAGCAGGTCCACCGCCGCCCGCACGCTCCGCCCGATCAGCCGCTGAATCTCCGTGCTCCGCCCGTCGATCCGCCCCTTCGTGATGTCCCGTGGCTTCCGCCCCAGCGTCGAGTACGGCAGCATCGAATACTCCGCCGTAATCCAGCCCCCCTCCACCCGCTGCTCCTTCATCCAGCGCGGCACATTCTCCTCCACCGTCACCGCGCAGATCACCTGCGTCCGCCCGCAACTTGCCAGCACCGACCCCGCCGCATGTGGCGCGATCCCCGGTTGAAACGTAATCGTCCGCAACTCGTCCGCCCGCCGCCCATCGTGACGACGCATCGCTTTCGTGGAAATAGACATAGCCCATCGTACCTCGACCAAACCCTCCCGGCAACGACAAGCGTTTGTTCGGAGTCTCCTCCAGCTCTTTCGGCTAAATGCCCACTCTGACCTAAATTTATAAGCCATTTAGACCAGTTTAACCTCAAATCTTCGGCTCCCGCTTCCGCCCCGCCCCCCGGCCCGCCTTCGGGTAGGTCACCGGTTTGGCCCTCGGCTCGATCTTGGTCAGCCCGGCCTGCTGCTTCAGCTCCATGATCTGGTCCCGGAGGAGGGCGGCCTTCTCGTAGTGCATGGCGGCGGAGGCGGCCAGCATCTCGGTCTCCAGCTCCTGGAGGACCTGCATGATGTCCATGTCGGGCGTGGCCTCGCCCACCACCCCCGCCGCGATCTGCCGGCCCTTCATCAGGCTGCCCAGGCTCTCCTGCACCGCCCGCACCACCGAGCGCGGGGTGATCCCATGCTCCGTGTTGTAGGCCATCTGCTTTTCCCGCCGGGCCTTGCTGATGGCGATGAGGTTGCGGATGGAGTCGGTGATTTTATCGGCGTAGAGGATGACGAGGCCGTTGAGGTGGCGGGCGGCGCGGCCCGCGGTCTGGATCAGGGAGGTCTGGGAGCGGAGGAAGCCCTCCTTGTCGGCGTCGAGGACGGCGACGAGGGAGACCTCGGGGAGGTCGAGGCCCTCGCGGAGGAGGTTGATGCCGATGAGGACATCGACCTCGCCGGTGCGGAGGCTGCGGAGGATTTCGACGCGCTCGATGGTGTCGATTTCCGAGTGGATGTAGCGGACCTTGATGCCGAGGTCGCGGAGGTAATCGGCAAGGTCCTCGGCGGTGCGCTTGGTGAGGGTGGTGACGAGGACGCGCTGGCCCTGCTCGACGCGGAGACGGGCCTGAGCGAGGAGGTCGTCGACCTGACCCGTGAGGGGCTTGACGACGATTTCGGGGTCGAGGAGTCCGGTGGGGCGGATGATCTGCTCGGCACTGATGCCGCCGGCCTGCTCGACTTCGTATTTGGATGGCGTGGCGGAGACGTAGAGGCGCGGGCCGGTGAGGGCATCGAACTCGTCGAACTTGAGCGGGCGGTTGTCGAGGGCGGAGGGAAGCCGGAAGCCATGCTCGACGAGGACCATTTTGCGGGAGCGGTCGCCTTCGTACATGCCGCCGATCTGGGGGATCGCGACGTGGGACTCGTCGACGATGGTGAGGAAGTCGCTGGGAAAAAAGTCGATGAGCGTGTAGGGCCGCGAGCCGGGCGGGCGTCCGCTGGTATGGCGTGAGTAGTTCTCGATGCCGTTGCAGTAGCCCATCTCCTCCATCATTTCGAGGTCGAAGGTGGTGCGCATTTTGAGCCGCTGGGCCTCAAGGAGTTTGCCCTGCTTTTCCAGCTCGGCGACGCGTTCGTCGAGTTCCTTCCGGATGGTGCCCATGGCGATGCGCATCTTGTCGGCGGGGGTGACGTAGTGCCGCGCGGCGAAGAAGGTGATCTGGTCGAGCGTTTCCTGGTTCTCCCCGCTGATGGGATCGAAGCGGGTGACGCGGTCGACCTCGTCGCCGAAGAACTCGACGCGCACGGCGTCCTCGGTGTAGGCGGGGCAAAGCTCGACGGTGTCGCCGCGGACACGGAACTTGCCGCGGGTGAGCTGGAAGTCGTTGCGCTCGTACTGCATTTCAACGAGGCGGGCGAGGAAGGCCTCGCGGGTGAGGAACTGGCCCTTGGCGACGGGGCAAACCATATCTTTGTAGTCCTCGGGCGAACCCAAACCGTAGATGCAGGAGACGCTGGCGACGACGAGGACATCGCGGCGGGTGAGGAGGGCGGCGCTGGCGGCAAGGCGGAGGCGCTCGATTTCCTCGTTGATGCTGGAGTCCTTTTCGATGTAGGTATCGCTGCGCGGGATGTAGGCCTCGGGCTGATAGTAGTCGAAGTAGGAGACGAAATACTCGACGGCGTTTTCTGGGAAGAATTGCTTGAACTCGCTGTAGAGCTGCGCGGCGAGCGTTTTGTTATGGGAGAGAATGAGGGTGGGGCGGTCCAGCGCGGCGATGACGTTGGCCATGGTGTAGGTCTTGCCGGAACCGGTGACGCCGAGGAGCACGGAATGTTTTTCGCCGGAGCGCAGGCGTTTGAGCAATTTTTCGATGGCCTGCGGTTGGTCCCCCATGGGCGGGAAGGGGGAATGGAGCTTGAACGACATCCGATGAATCTAAACCGGAAACGGGAGATGAAAAGCGTGGGGCGTTATTTCTGGCGAAGGTCTTTCGCGTCGGGCTTTGCCAAAAGAAAAATTGGTCCTAAGATAAATCTCACCATGTCCGCATCCAAAAAAATCAAACTGGGCCTGCTCCAGACTTGGGCCGATGCCGATCCGGTTTCCAATCTGAAACGGACGCTGCAACTCGCCCATGCCGCGGCGGACCGGGGCGCGCAGATCATCTCGACGCAGGAGCTTTTTCGTTCCCAGTATTTTTGCCAGAGCGAGGACCACGCCCATTTTGCCTTGGCCGAAGAAATTCCGGCGGGACCGAGCACCGAGGCTTTTTGCGAATTCGCCAAGGCGCGTGGGGTGGTGGTGGTCGCTTCGCTGTTCGAGCGGCGCATGGCGGGGGTCTATCACAACACGGCGGCGGTGATCGATGCCGACGGCACCTACCTCGGCAAGTACCGGAAGATGCACATTCCCGACGATCCGCTTTTCTACGAGAAGTTCTACTTCACGCCGGGCGATCTCGGTTTCCGCGCCTGGGACACCCGCTTCGGGCGGATCGGCGTGCTCATCTGCTGGGACCAGTGGTTTCCCGAGGCGGCACGGCTGACCTCGATGGCCGGGGCGCAGATTCTTTTTTACCCGACGGCGATCGGTTGGCATCCGAGCGAACGCGAGAAGTACGGCGAGGCGCACCACTCGTCGTGGGAGACGATCCAGCGGTCGCACGCGGTGGCGAATGGTTGTTACGTGGCGGTGACGAATCGCGTAGGACTGGAGCAACCCATCGGCGGGGACGGGATCAAGTTCTGGGGTCAAAGCTTCATCGCGAATACGTCGGGGCAGATTGTGGCAAAGGCCGGAGTAGAAAAGGAAGAGGTGCTGGTGCAGGAGATCGATCTCGCCACGGTGGATGTCACGCGCACGCACTGGCCGTTTCTGCGCGACCGGCGGATCGATGCCTATGGCGATTTGACCAAGCGGCTGATCGATTGAGATGTCCCGATCATGAGCGCGATTATCAGCGACACAACCGTTACGCCCCGCTCGCTCGGTTTCCGGATGCCTGCGGAGTGGGCGCGACACGACGCCACCTGGCTGACGTGGCCGAGGCCCGAGGGCATTAGTTTTCCCGAGGCGTTCGACGCGATTCCGCCGCTGTGGGCCGGACTGGCGAAGCTGCTGGCCGAGGGCGAGCATGTCCACATCAACGTCTTTTCGCCCGAGCACGAAGTCGGAATCGTCGCCGCGTTGAAGAAGGCGGACGCTCCGCTCGGGACACGCATCCATCTACACCCGTTCCCCGCCTACGAGCCGTGGTGTCGCGATCACGGTCCCATCTTTGTGCGGAACGACCGGGAGGTGGCGGTGGTCGACTGGCGTTACAACGCGTGGGGCGGGAAGTATCCGCCGTGCGATCTCGACGACGAGGTGCCGCAGCATGTCGCGCACCTTTTCGGGCTACGTCTTTTCTCGCCGCCGATGATTCTCGAGGGCGGTTCCATCGAAGTGAACGGCGAGGGGACGCTGGTCACAACCGAGGCGTGTCTGCTGAACAAGAATCGCAACCCGAACCTGAGCCGCGAGGAGATCGAGGCCTATCTGCGCGATTACCTGGGCGTGGAGCAGATTCTGTGGCTGGGCGAAGGGATCGTGGGCGACGATACGGACGGGCACATCGACGACCTCACGCGGTTCGTCGAGGCGACCACGCTGGTAACGATTGTCGAGGAGGATCCCGCCGACGAGAATTACGCCTTGCTGCAAGAGAACAGCGAACGGCTGGCGGCGATGCGCGATCCGCAGGGGCAGCCCTGGCGGGTGGTCGATCTGCCGACGCCTGGATATATCGAGAAGGATGGTCAGCGGTTGCCAGCGAGCTACGCGAATTTCTACATCGCCAACGAGGTGGTGGTGATGCCCGGGTTCGGTCATCCCAACGACGCGAAGGCGCGCGAGATTTTACAGGGCCTTTTTCCGACGCGGCGCGTGGTGCTCTGGCCCGCGCTGGATTTGATCTGGGGCCTCGGCGCGTTTCACTGCATCACGCAACAGCAGCCGGGGCTGAACTGAGAACTGAGAACGGGCAGGCCGAAGTTTGGACGTAATTAACGGAATTACGGAATTTTTTCACAGGAAAACATCAAGACATGAAATCAGGATGGGAAGGCAGGAGGGTAGAACCGAGAACGGGGAGGAGTTCTTCCTTCTAAGTTTTGCGGTTATCGCTCTAACTTTTCCATGCGCTGGCTGCTGACATCGTGGGGATCGCAGGGCGACCTGCATCCGTTCCTGGCGCTGGGGCGCGGGCTGGTGGTGCGCGGACATGGCGTGACGCTGGTGGGGCATCCTGAGTGGCGGGCGGAAACGGAGCGGGCGGGCCTGCGCTTCGTCTCGACCGGCGAGCCGTTGCGCGAGGACCTGATCCAGAAATATCCGGAGGTCCTGTCGATGAAGTGGGGCGGGCTGGTTTCCCTGCACACGCTGGTGCATCGGGCAATCGCGCCGGGCTTTGCGGGTGTCTTGGCGGCTTTGCGGGCCGAGGCGCCGCAGCACGATGCGATGCTGGCGCATCACTTCACGTTTCCCGCGCCGATGGCGGCGGAATTGAGCGGGATTCCGTGGGGGACGATCAGCCTGGCTCCGGGGGTGGTGCCGTCGGCGTACGCATTGCCGGGCTCTCATTTTGGACGGACAAGAAGTGGCGTGTCCGGGCGAACCTGGAACCGGTTCGTCTGGTTCATGGGGCAACGAATCACACGCCGGGTGGTCGATCCGGTGGTGAATCGATTGCGTCGGGAGCAGGGCCTGAAGCCGATTCGCGATGCGGTTTTCGAGGCCCATTCATCCCTCCTGAATCTTCAACTCTACAGCGAGCATTTCGCGCCGCGTCCGCCGGACTGGAGCCGGGAAAAGCGGCTGACGGGTTTTTGCTTTTACGATCCGCCCGGAGCGACGCTACCACGGGAGGTGGAGAAATTTCTGGCGTCCGGGGAACCGCCGGTGCTGGTGACGCTGGGCTCGACGGCGGTGCAAATTCCGGGGCGGCTGTACGAAAGCGCGGCGGAGGCGCTGGAAGGACTGGGGTTGCGGGGCATCCTGCTGATCGGCCCGGAAAAGAATCGACCGGCGCATTTGCCGGAAACGATCCTGGCGACCGCCTACGCGCCGTACGGGCTCCTCATGCCGCGGGTGCGCGCCGTGGTGCATCAATGCGGGATCGGCACGCTGTCCCACACCTTGCGCGCGGGGGTGCCGTCGTTGGCCTGTCCGTTTGCTTTCGACCAGCCGAACAATGCGCGACGGATCGAGGCGCTCGGCGTGGCGGAGGTCACACTGCCGCAACGACGGTCGGCGCGGGAGCTCCGGCAGGCGCTGGAGAAGCTGCTGAGCGGTCGCGCCCCGGAAAAGGCGAAGCGGCTGGGCGAAGCGATCCGGGCCGAGGACGGCGTGGCGCGGGCGTGCGAGATTCTGGAGGAGACGTTCGCCGCCACCGGGTGAACACTTACCCCTTTTCTTGCGAGGACATTTCCCGTTTACTTGCCGCAGATGAAATGGCGCATCGTCCTGACGACAGTTTTCGTGCTCACCTTATTTGGGGGCTTTGCCTACCTCTATGTAAATACGTTTGTGCGGAAGCATCAGCCCTCGGTCATACTGTTCGTCGTCGATGGCCTCGACTTGAATACGCTGAACCTGGCGCGGCAGCAGATGGGGCCGCGTCCGCAGCATGGGACGGAGCCGGACGATCCGCTCATCGAGGACGCGCGGCGGCGGGCGGCCTACCGGAACCAGATGTTGAACCTGGACTCGTTTTGGAACATCGCCCTGCTCAGCATTCAGGAACCGGGCCAGCCCGTGCCGGACGAAGGGGCCGACGCCACGGCCCTGGCCTGCGGTCAGCGGGTGGCGAACGGTTATGTCTCGGTCAATAGCAGCAACGAGGCGCTGCGGTCGCTGATCTACGTGGCCGAACAATCGCATCGCGCCACCGGGTTGGTGACGACGAGTTCGCTGATGCAGCCGACTCCGGTCGCTTTTTACTCAACGATCAATGGCACGCCGGAACCGTATCGCAACGCCAACGATCTGCTTTACTCGGGCATCGATGTCGTGATGGGCGGCGGCGAGCAGTATTTTACCCCGGCCAACGTGGGGAACGAACTGGGGCGGACGGATGGGCACAACCTGCTCGACGAGGCGCAGAAGAGTCACGGCTACGTCGTGCTGCGGACGCGGGACGAATTGAACAAGGTTTCGACCTGGGGAGCGGGCAAGTTGCTCGGAGTTTTCGCACCCGACCAGTTTTATTACTCGTCTCTCCAACCGGTCGATCGGCGGCAACCCTCGCTGGCCGAGATGACCCGCGTGGCCATCTCGCGGCTCAACAACAATATCAATCCCTATTTCCTCGTGGTGGAGCATGGCCTGGTGGCGCGCGCGGCGGAACAGAATTTCGGGAAGCTCGCGGTGAACGAAGTGGCCGAGGTGGACGAGGCGATCCAGTCGGCGGTGGAGTACGCGGGGTCGGATGCGTTGGTCCTGGTGACGAACAGTTACAGTCTGGGCGCGATCAGTCCGCTGCCGCCGACCGCGCCGGGAGACCTGGTCGCCGCGCCGGCGACGGTCGATGCCGAGGGCAGGCCGGTGAGGTTCGTGGCCATTCCGATGGCACCACCCGCTCCGCCTGCGTGGCTGGCCGGCCCGGGAGGTCCGGCGGTCACTCGTGTGCAGGCGACGTGGATACACGAACACGACCTGAACGCCTGGGCAAACGGAAATACCTCTGTTTTACTGATGGCCGATCCTGCGCTCCGCTTCCAGACGCGAGCCTTGCCCCTGGCGGAACCGGCCTGGCTGGCCTCGCGCGGGGAAGGGTCGAGTCAGTTGCGGGGATTCCTGAACAACACCGACGTGTTCGATATCATCTCCGAGCAGTTTTAGGAATGGTGAGATGACCTTGACCGAAATTCGCGCGGCGCTCGATTCGCGCGGCCTGCGTCCCCTGAAGCAACTGGGGCAGAATTTTCTGCACGATCAGAACCTGGCCCGATGGATCGCGGAACGCGCGGTGGAGGGAGTCGAGTCGGGCGCCACGGTGGTCGAGATCGGGCCGGGACTTGGCGCGCTGACGGAGTCCCTGGTCGGTGGCGATCTGAAGGTGATCGCGTTGGAGAAAGACCGAGGCTTGTGCGTCTTTTTGCGGGAGCGTTTTACGGCGGAGATTGCCGGAGGGGGATTCGATTTGCGCGAGGGCGATGCGCTGGAAATCCTGCCCAGGCTGGAAGTCGCCCCGGTGGTGGTGTGCGGGAACCTGCCCTATTACATTTCCACGCCGCTGCTGATGGAGTGCCTGCGTTTGCCGGGCCGTCCGGCGCGGTTGCTTTTCCTCGTGCAGAGGGAGGTCGGGCAACGGCTGGCCGGACTGCCGGGCAGCAAGACCTACGGCGCGCTCTCGGTGCTGGTGCAGGCGGTCTGTGAGGTCACGCAGGTGCGCACGCTGCCGGGGTCGGTTTTTTATCCGCCGCCGGAGGTCGAGTCGGTGCTGGTCCGGCTCACGCCGCGACTCGAGCCGCTGGTCGCCGTGGAGGAGCGGGTCGATTTTCTCGCCGTGGTGCAGCGCGGCTTTTCGCAGCGGCGCAAGAAGCTTTCCAACTTGCTGCCGATTTCCGATGGACGTCGCGCGGAAGAGTTGAGTCCCGCCGAGTGGGTCGAGCTTTGGCGGGGGATGAAGACGGAGCCTACTTCCTGATCGAAGGCCGGGCGGCGATGCGGGGCTTGGGCACTGGATCTCCGCCGTTGTTGGCGATGGCCGCCATGGCGGCTCCGCCTCCGCCTTCCTCCTCGTCATCTTCGTTGGCGAGCAGGGGAGCGAAACGGGTCTTGTCGATGGCCTTCATGTAAGCTTCCTTGGCCGTGACCGTCTTGTGGCTGACGAGCGCCATGATGGCGTCGTCCATGAATTGCATGCCCTCGGACTTGCCGCTGATGAGGACGTCGGTCAGCTTCTCGACCGCGCCCTCGCGGATGATGGAGGCGACCGCCGTGTTGGCGATGAGGATTTCGTTCACGGCCACGCGGCCTTTGCCCCCCGCTTTCTTCATCAGGAGCTGCGCGACAATGCCGCGCAACGAGGCGGAGAGCATGGTGCGGACCTGCGGCTGCTGGCTGCTGGGAAAAACGTCGATCATGCGGTCGACCGTCTTGCGGGCGTTGTTGGTGTGGAGCGTGCCGAAAACGAGCATGCCCGTTTCCGCCGCAGTGAGAGCGAGGGAGATCGTTTCCAGATCGCGCATTTCCCCGACGAGCACGACGTCGGCATCCTCGCGCATGGCGTTGCGCAGGCCGTCGGCGAAGCTCGGCGTGTCCTCGCCCACCTCGCGCTGGGTGATGATGCTGAGCTTGTTGTTGTGGACGAATTCGATCGGCTCCTCGATCGTGATGATGTGGCGCGCGTAGCTGCTGTTGATGTAATCGATGAGCGCGGCCAGGGTGGTCGATTTCCCCGAGCCGGTGGGGCCGGTGACGAGGACGAGGCCGCCCTTGATGTTGGCGAATCTTTTGATGACCTGCGGAACTTTCAGCTCTTCCAGCGTGGCGATCTTGTTCGGGATAAGACGGAAGATGCCGCCGAGCCCGTGCAGATGGCGATGGAGGTTGCAGCGGAAGCGGGCATCTTCGCTTAGTTCGTAGGCCAGGTCGGCATCGCCGGTTTTCTGGAAGCCTTCCCAGCGTTTCGGTCCGGCGACTTCGCGGAGCATCTGCTCCATTTCCGCGTGGGTCAGCGGCTCGTTGCGGATGCGTTGGATGTCGCCGTGGAGACGCATCTTGGGCGGCTGGCCCTCCTGCATGTGAAGATCGGAAGCTTTGGTTTGGACGATGATATCGAAATAATCATCGATCATGATGCGCTGATGGGCCACGGCGGACATTCTTAGACTCTAAACGCTTTCGCTGGTAATGCCGATGCTTTTTTGCGGAATCCCGCGGCCTCCGGTTGCCGAGTGGGACAAGAAAGTCGCCTTCACCCGATCCCGGACCGACCACAAAAACGACAAGGGCTAGCTCATGCGCGCGGCAAAATTTTCGTCGAGGGCGCGCAGCCGACGCGCGAGGTCGCGGGCCAGGTTGAGCAAGACGACGGAGTATTGTTCCGGGTAGCGCTTGAACAAATGGTAAAGTGTCGCGGCCTTGATCTCGATGGCCTTGACGTTCGACAAGGCCCGGACGGTGGCCGCTCGCGGCACGGGATCGATGACGCACATCTCGCCGAAGAAGGTGCGGCTGCGGAGCGTGGCGAGGATGACGGCGTTCGGGGTGTCGTGGTGCTTGATCACCTCGACATTGCCCTCGACGAGGATGAAAAAGGAGTGGCCCTCGTCGCCCTCCCGCACAATCACGTCGCTGAGATGGTAATCGTGGACGAAGCCCTCATCGGCGAGGAGGGTCAACGCCGTATGGTCGAGTCCCGCCAAGACGGGCGTGGCCGAGAGGGCACTAAAGAGTTTCGGGTTCGATAAAATCATGGGAGCCTTGGAGCAGATTTCGATCCGGTTGCCTTAGCTTACATAAACCTCCGGCCAAAAGCGAATCGGGAGCGATTCGCGCTTTCGATCCTACGGCAAAGTTACTACGTTAGAGCACACATGCTGAACTACATCTGGCTCGCGTTGATCGGACTGGCCGTGCTGATCGGCGGCCTGCTGCGCGGGAACATCGGCGAAGTGGGGCAAGGGGCGATCGACGCGGCGAACCTCGCGGTGACTATCGCCATTGGTCTGATCGGCATCATGACCCTGTGGCTCGGCCTGATGCGTCTGGCGGAAAAGGCGGGGCTGGTCAACCGGCTTGGGCTGCTGCTGAAGCCGATCATGGTCTGGCTTTTTCCCGAAGTGCCGCCGAATCATCCGGCGATGGGCGCGATTGTGCTCAACGTGGCCGCAAACATTCTGGGCCTGAACAACGCGGCCACCCCGCTGGGCCTGCGCGCGATGAACGAACTGGAGCAACTGAATCCGCGACCCGGCGTGGCGACGAACGCGATGTGCATGCTGCTGGCGATCAACACCAGCTCGATCACGCTCATTCCGGTGACGGTCATCGGGCTGCTGGCGCTTTATCACGGGAAGAATCCGACCGCGATCATCGGCACCTCGATTGCGGCGACGGCGATCGCGCATATCGCGGCGATCGGGACCTGCAAGCTGCTCGAGAGAACGGGGTGGTCGCGCCGACCGCTGCTGGCGGATGGAGTGGCCGCGCCCATAAAAGCGACTCCCGCGCCCGACGCCGTGGCCACCGGAGGCGAGATCGAGGAGAAAGCGGAACTAACTGATGCCGCACTGCCCTGGGTGCCGCACGCGGGTCGCATCCTGGCCGCCGTGGCCGGGCTTTTTCTGGCGATGCTGCTGGTCACGGCGTTTCCGGAAATCATCGGGCAGGCTCCCTCGCCAGTCGAGGTGGGGTATTTGTACCCGCACCGGTTCATCGACGCGTTGTCGCTCCTGGCGATTCCATGCCTGATCGTTTTCTTCCCGCTCTATGCGGCGCTCCGGCGCATTCCGGTCTACGACGAATTTGTCGAGGGGGGCAAGGAGGGCTTTCAGGTCGTGCTGCGCATCCTGCCTTACATCGTCGGAATGCTGGTGGCGGTCGGCATGTTCCGAGCGGCAGGCGGCCTCAATCTGATCACATGGTTCCTCAAGCCCGTCACCAGTTTTCTCCGCTTCCCGCCGGAACTGGTACCGATTGCGTTGATCCGTCCCTTCAGCGGCACGGCCTCGCTGGCGCTGCTCACGGAGCTGGTGAAGAACAACGGCCCGGACAGCCTGATCACGCTCACGGCGGCGACTTTCTACGGGTGCTCCGAAACGACCTTCTATGTGATTGCGGTCTATTTCGGCTCGGTGGGCATCCGGCAGACGCGGCACGCGATTCCCTCGGGGCTAGTCGCGGACATCATCGGGCCGATCGCGTCGGTAATTATTTGCCGGGCGGTGTTCGGCTAATCGGCCGGAGAACCGAAGGCGAGGTTTTTCACTCCGGCCCCGGCGCAGGCGTTGAGGACATCCATCACCCGGCTGTGCTTCGTGGTCCGCGAGGGGGTCACGACGATAGGACGCATCGAGTTGTCCTGCACGATTCCTTTCAGGCGAGCTATCGTTTCCGGTAAATTGCGGTCGGTCGGACCGTCCGTCGGCACCGTGTTAACGCTCACCTGCCCGTCGCCATCGATAACGATGGCCGCCGGAACGAGTGGGCCGGGTTGGGCCGGCCCTGGTAATTGCGACGTCAGCGCCGTCTCGTGTTTCTGCGCTCCGGCGGAAACCATGAAGAAGAGAAGCAGCACGAACAGGATGTCGAGCATCGGTGCGATCTGAAATCCGAATTCTCCGTTGCCTACGCTTCCAGACATAATCGATATTGATTCAAAGGTTCCTAATCGGCCGGAGAACCGAAGGCGAGGTTTTTCACTCCGGCCCCGGCGCAGGCGTTGAGGACATCCATCACCCGGCTGTGTTTCGTGGTCCGCGAGGGGGTCACGATCACGGGTTGCATGGCGTTGGAGGCGATGATGCCCTTGAGGCGGGCCAAGGTCTGCGGCAGATTTTTATCGTCGGGATCGTCGGTCGGCGCGCTGTTGATATTGACCTGTCCGTCGCCATCGATCCCGATGGCCACGGGGACATCCTTGCCGGGCTGACCGTCGCCGGGCAATTCCGTGGTGAGCGCCGTCTCGTGTTTCTGCGCGCCAGCGGAAACCATGAAGAAAAGGAGCAGCACGAAGAGGATGTCGAGCATGGGTGCGATCTGAAATCCGAATTCTCCGTCGCCTACGCTTCCAGACATGGTATTTCCTCAGTTTGATGCCGCACCGGCGGGTGCGGGCTTCTTGTTGTTCGAATCGCCGCCGCCCGTGAGCACGGCAAACGTGACGGTCGCGATGCCGGCCGAGGCGCAGGCATTCATGACGTCCGAGATATTACTATATTGCGCATCGCGGTCCGCGCGGATGACGACGTAGGCGGCGGGAGTCTCCTGATGCCGCGAGGCGAGAGTGCTTTGCATGGCATCGGCCGTGGCGTAAGGGATGCCGGACATCGAGTACTGCGCGACGTTGTTGATGCCGTCCCAGCCGACATTGATGACGATTTCGTTCTTCTTGTTGCCCTCGAGCTTCTTGGCGTTTTTCTCCTCGGCGAGGGTGAGATTTTTGTCCTTCTGCAAGACTTCGGTCGAGGTGATGGCCATGAAGAAAAGCATCAACACGAGCAACACGTCGACCATGGGCGCGACCTGGAATTCCGGGTCGCCATCCTCGTCGATGCGCCTGCGTTTGCGCTGTCGCTTGATTGCGGATGTGGCCATGACGACGTTCTCCGAGACAGGCTAGGCGCCCCAGTCCAGCACGGTGCCGCAATTCGGGCAGGGCGATGCTCCGACGGCGATGGGAGCGTTGCAGGAGGGGCAATTCGTGGTGGCGTTGCGGGTGACTTTTTGGGAAACGCCGGAACGGGCCGCGCGCGTTTTGCTCGAGGAGTCGGTCGAGAAGTTCTCGCCGATGCGCACGCCGGAGAGCTGATCGTAGGGGATATCGTCGAGGAGCAGGTAGACCTGGCCCTCCGCAAAGAGAATCGCCCGCTGGGCCTGGGCGCGCAGGATGTAAAAGAAGATGAAGGCCGGAACCGCCACGACGAGACCCGACATGGTGGCGACGAGCACCTCGCCGATCTTGCCCGCGAGCAGGGAGGGATTGGCAATACCGTTATCGCCGAGGGTCTTGAAGGCGCCGATCATGCCCCAGACCGTGCCGGTCAACCCGATCATGGGCGAGACGACGCCGATGACGGAAAGGAAGGTGGTGTTCGTCTTGAGGTCGGTCGACTCGCGAATGGCGGTCTGCTCGATGGCGAATTCGACGGCGTCCTTGTTACGCCCGATGCGTTCCAGGCCCGCGGCGAGCACGGCGCTCAGGAAGCATCGGTTGCTCTTGCAGATGTTCCACGCTTCCTGGTAATTGCCCGCAGTAAAGGCCTCGCGCAGGCGCGCGATCAGCACCGGCGGGGCGAGCTTCTTCGCGCGGAGAATGACAAAGCCTTCCGCCGTGAACCAGACGAGGCAGACGGAGGCGATGGCCAGAACGATCATCACCGGCCCGCCCTGATAGAGGAAATGGGCGACATCGGTCGGCTGCGCGGATGTCGATGCAGTCGATCCATCGCTTGAGGTCCCGGATGCGGTGGCACCGGTCGAGGCCGCAGGCGTGGCGTCTTGGGCCGAAACGTGGCTGGCCAAAAGTGATCCGGCCAGGAAGACGAGGGCCAGCAAGGCGGTACGAAGGGAGGAGGCGAGTTGCATAAGGAATGTCGTTTTATCGGAGATTTCGGTTGATCGGAAGGAAAGTTTATTCGACGCCGAGGCCGGGATTGGCGTCACGGAGTTTTTTGGCCAATGCGTCGGCCTGGGCCGCACACGCGGTGTTTTGGTAAAACATGGTTTTCACGGTAAGGTAGGCCTCAAGCGCTTGCTCGTTTTTTTTCTGCGCCTCGAGGGCCTGGCCGTAAACCAAAAACGCATTCGCATAAAGTCCCCCCTCGGTGGCGGAGGGCGCGATGTCCTTGTTTGCCTGGTCGATGACCGGCTGCACGGCGGCCAGCGCGACGTCGATCTTGCCCTGCTTCAGGCTCAGGCTGGCCAACCCCGCCACAGCCTGAAAGTGGTAGTTGCTACCCGGATAGAGCGTATCGATCTGGGTGTACATGGCCTGGGCGCGGTCCAACTGGTTTTGCGCCGCGTAGGAGTCGGCCAGTTGCACCATGGCCTGCACGACCCAGTCGGCGGGCAACCCGGCGTATTGTTTAACGAGAGGTTCCAGCGTCACCATCACCGTCGCGGGATTCGCGTCGGACAACTTCGTCGCGGCGTCGGGTGTGGCCATTTTAACCGTCTGGATGTCGCTCAGGTAATAGGGCAACTTGACCGCGCTGCCGTTGGAGGCGTGGCTGATTACCGTGACCTGTCCATTGTCCACGCCAAGGATTTGCCCCGTCAGGACGGTGCCGTCCTTCTTGATGATCTGGTCGTCCGCCACCACCTGGAGCGCAGGAAAAACCAGGGCCAAGGCCATCAAACCGCCCCACCGACATGAGCGGAGAAAGGATAAAACGTCTATTACCATCAACGATATTTAGCACCATTTTGCTCTCACCCGTCAATTGAAAGGCAACCAATCGCGAAAAAAGTTGTCGATCACGGCTCAAAACGAGTTGGCTTCCGCCAGCGACCACGCGAAACCTCGGGCTTTTTCGTCCCGGAAGGCAGCAACCATCCCTCAAATCCGCTTTGCGTCCCTGCAACCCGTTCTTGGCTAATGTTAAGATAACTCCTACCCTTCGGCGTCGTTCGGAAACCCGACGCCAAGCCCTCCTCAACAAAAACGGCCTATGATTTTCATAACTGGCGGCACCGGATTTGTCGGACGGGAAGTCGTGCGTGAGCTGCTTGCCCTCGGCTACCGGGTGCGCTTGCTGGTCCGCGACCCGCGCCGCGCAGGCCATTGGGCGGACCATCCGCACGTCGAAATCTTCACCGGCGATGTCCTGCGTCCCGAGACCCTCGCCTCGGCCATGACCGGCGTCGATGCGGTCATCCATCTCGTCGGCTTCATCGCGGAAACCTCCACGGTCACCTTCGAGCTTGGGCATGTCGAGGCCACCCGCCATCTCCTCTCCGCCGCCGCCGAGGCCCACGTCACCCGCTGGGTGCAGATGAGCGCGATCGGCACGCGTCCCGCCGCCAACTCGCGTTACCACCTCACTAAATGGGAGGCCGAGGAACTGGTCCGGCAGAGCGGACTCGACTGGACGGTCTTCCGGCCCTCGCTCATCTACGGTTATGACGAACACGACCGCCTCCTCAACGCACTGCGCCTCGCCCTGAGCTGGGCCCCCTTCGGCGCCTTCCCTCTCCTCGATGGTGGCACAGCGTTCGTCCAGCCCGTTTCGGTGCGCGAAGTCGCCCGATGCTTCGCCCATGCCGTCTCGCGGGAAGCCACGCTGGGCCAGACCTATGATCTCGTCGGCCCCGTGCCGATCTCCTCGCGCGAGATGGTCCTCAAATTTGCCCACGCGCTTGGGAAGAAGGCGGTTTACGAGGAAGTTCCGATTCTGCTTCTCCTGCGCATGCTTCTTTGGCTCGCGGTGGTTCTGCTGCCGCTGCTCATTATCGCGGGTATTGCCCTGGACAAACTCACGCTCGCCCATGCCGAACTGACGCTCGGTCTCTGGGGCGTGCTCGCCCTCACCGCCTGGCGCTGGAAAAGCCTGATCCTTTTCAATTTCCCCGTTGCGCCGCTACGAATCGTCGCCGCAGCGCTCAACTCCTTTGCTCCCCGCTGGCTCCAATGCAGCGAGCAACTGAAGATGGCCACCGAGGACAATATCGGCAATCCGCAGCCTGCGATGGAGGCTTTCGGCTATACGCCGGAAAGTTTTGAGGATGGGTTGAGGCCGTTTTCGCAAAAGACACGATTATGAGCAAAACCCAAAAGACTAATTCCCGGCGTGGAAGCAATCTGGATGCCTTTCTTAAAGATGAGAGAATCTATAGCGCGGTCGTCGCCCAGGCGGAAAAGGAACTCGCCTCGCCGAAACCTTCGACTAAACCTCTGAAAGCTTCCAAGAAGGCCTGAGACCCGTCTCGCGCCTTATTTTGGAAATACCGCAAGTACCATGGGCATTCCGGCGGTACCGTAGCATCTGGTCAAAAGCCACGCCTTGTCTCCCTCAGCTTGAAGTTCAAAACGGCCGTACGTTTTCCGCTCGTAGCCATTCAGGGATATTCCCTGGCAGGCGACAGGCCCGCCGTCGAGATTGAGCGCCATCGTTAGCCCCAGAGGCGCATCAAGCAAGAAACGCGCGAGGCGATCAAGGGAGAAAAAGGCATCCGTCGTTGTCCCGATGATGATGCGCCCGGCTCCGTCCTGCCCGACAAAGCTTCTGTTCGCCAACCAGCGGCTGGGATGGGCCACCCCGCTTGTTCCGTCCCGCACGAGAAGCGGGTACGATACCATTGCGTTGTCGGCACCTTGAAACGCGGTTGTCCAATCCTCATGGGCCAAATTGCGAATGCCCGTGAACATGGGCGAGGCAACGAACGCACCGGCCTTGGCATCGTAATCCTTCGGCCCGAGCAGGGTTCCATCGGTCAGGAATGGAGTGTCGGGTCCGCCGAAACGTGAAAAATAACTGCCGTTGACGACCAGCGCCGCACCAAGCTGCGCCATCCACCGATCAAGGTCCTTATCGCCGTCGGATCCGTTGCGGACGACGAAACGAAATTGTGCCGGATCGATACGGGCGAGATAAATGTGATCGACTTCTTTGCCGTTTGCCAAGGCTGGCAGGTCTGCCACCTCAAAGCCGGGGCCGATGGTCTGCCAGGCAAACGTCCCCGGAGTAGCGGCAGGCGCGCGGGCCAAGGCCAGGCGCATTGACGTCGAGAGTCTCGGATTGTCGGCGCCGACAGGTAGCCAGTAAGAAATGCCATTTCGGATCACCGTATGGACGCCGTACGAGCCCCAAAACGTGTCTATCACCAAAAACAAGAGGATCAATAGTGACAGCGGAACGCCCAAAACAAGTTTGGTCCAGAATTTCACGGTTGAATTAAGTCGCAAGAACTTACCGACTTATTTCAAACAAAAAACCTTATCGATCAAGCGCTCCTAAAGCTGCTTCCCGGGGGACTTGTTCCAGTTCCCTTCCGCGACGAGCCCGATGCTTTCCTTCGTCGCGTTGTCGGCGGTGCGCGGCGAGGTCCACGAGATGGTGGCGTACTTCGGTCCGTTGGCCGCAAATTCCTGCCCGTCCCGGCGGCTCTCGAAGTAGAGGTCGATGACCAGTGCGTTGCGCTCCTCCGCCGTATGCGCCGCCTCGCGCGCCGCTTCGCGCGAAATCACCGCCGACCCGGTGTCCACGGCGAGGTACTTACCCAGCCCGGCAATCTCCACCACACTGCCGTAGGGAATGATGCTGGGGTCGACCGCGCAGTAGCCGTCATGCAGGTGGATTCCCGTGGAGCTGATGCCGTGCTCCGTATAGTAATCCCCTTCGCTCGCCCAGTAGGCGGTCAGCCGCGCCAGCCGTCCGCCGCGCATCGTTTCCGAGGTGGTCACGCTACACGAGACGTTCTGGCCCTCCCGAGCGGTCCGCTGCTTGGAAGAGACGACCGATAGGGTGGAGGTGCCCGAGGCTTTCGCCGATTGGGAGGCGACAACCTCGACCGGTGCCGTTTTGGGCGCACTTGTCGCCGTCGTCGCTTTGGCGCTAATAGGCTTGGCCGGTTTGCTCGAGTCCTGGGGGGTCTGCGTCGTCACCGCAGACAGCCCCTTCGCCTGCACGGGCAATTCCATGCAGCCGATCACCAACCCCACGCTTAACAGATATCGTATCATTTTCTTAAATTATTGTCCGCGAACAAAATACACGCCTAAAGCCGAATGACTTTTCAGGAAGGGATAAGACGCTTGCCTACAAAGACGCTTTCGAGGAATGAAAGCTCCGGCCAGGTCCGATTCTGGGGAACCGGCTAAAATTAGCTGGCTGCCAAGAACATGTATCGCAACTCGCGCGATGAACCGGAAAGTAGCCAGCCTGATGACGAGCGCAAGACTTTTTTGCCAGTTCCCTTAAAATAGCGATTAAAGAAACTTATACACTTATCTCGTAAAATCGTCTAATTCCCCTGACGACAAGGCGATGCATCGTCTGGGAAGCTGAAAGTAGATCAATTAATCAATCAGCCGTATGTATGGACTCAACTGCGCCTTAAGTAAGTCGATCAGCTCCGGATCGTTGTAAGTGAAGTCGTCCGGGATCCGCAGGCACATCAGCCGTTTTCCCGCCAGTTCCTCCGCAAAGCGCTCCTGAAGATAGTCCCGGTGCTTCCGCTCCATGACGAAAATCAGGTCCGCCCAGCCGAGCAAACCGGCATCGACCCGCCGCCGCGCCCCCGGCTCGGTTCCCGCCGACCGTGCCTCGTACCCTGGAAGAGCACGGCACAGGTCTTCCGCCGTCCGGCTCCGCCATTTGTTCCGGCTGCAAACGAACAATAGCTTGATGGGATGTGCACCCGACCCGCCCGAGCTTATAATTCCTCCGGCGGGAGCGGTGCCTGCGGAACGTCCGTCCCGGAGTCTTCCTCCTCTTCTTCGATTTCCCGTCGCCACGCCCGCGAGAGGAACGGACGCAAGAAGCCGTAGAGCAGGTAGGAGACGAACATCACCGCAGGCATCCAGTCGACATAAACGACATTGAGCACCAGCAAGACCACCACCCCGAGAAACTTGGGCGGCGAAAACTGCGTGCGCCAGTTCAGCCCCTTGAAGCTCGGGTACTCGAACTTGCTGAACATCATGAACGAGAGAAAGACCATCAATGCGGCCAGACCGTATTTCCCGTAGCCCACGGCCAGGTCCTGCTCGTGCTGATACTGGGAAAGCATCAGCAGCGTGAGCGAGGAAATCAGCCCCGCCGCCGCAGGAATCGGGAAGCCGGTGAAATTCCGCGTCCCATTGCCCAGGTTGTAGGTCGCCGCCACGTTGAATCGCGCCAGCCGCAACGCCCCGCAGAGCAAATAAAAGACCGCAAAGAGCCAGCCGATCCGGTGTGGAATATCGTAGAGCACGATATTGAAGACCAGCAGCGCCGGGGCCACGCCGAAGCTGACAATATCGGCCAGCGAATCGAACTCCCGTCCGAACGGACTTTCCTTGCCACCAAGCCGCGCCAGACGGCCATCGAGCAAATCGAACACGCATGCGACCAAAATGCATTGCAGGCTGATAACATAATAATGACTCCAGTCCCGCCCGACCTTTTCGCGCTGAATCGAGCCCTCGAAAATTTTCAGCACGGCCAGAAAACCGAAGATCAGGTTTCCCGCCGTCATCAGGTTCGGGAGCAAAAAAATCTTCGAGATGTTTTCCGGACGATAATTCGATTCGGGCATAGTCGTTTAACCTTCCCTCAACCGGGCCAGCGCGCGATCGGTGTACTTGCCCCGGCCACACGGTCGCCCGCCTTCACCAGCACGCTGCATTCCAATGGAACGAAAACCTCCGTGCGCGACCCAAACCGGATCATGCCGAAGCGAAAGCCCCGCGCCACGGCGTCCCCCTCCCCCGACCAGGCCACGATCCGACGCGCGACCAGCCCCGCGATCTGGCGCACCGCCACGGGTCCGCGCTCCGTCTCGATCCACCACGACCGGCACTCGTTGCGTGTGCTCGACTCCTTGTGCCGCACGTCCAGGAATTCCCCGGCTTTGTAGGTCGTGCGCTTGATCGTGCCCGCGACCGGAGCGCGGTTCACGTGGACATCGAAGACAGAAAGAAAGACCGCGATCCGACGCATCCGCCCCAAGCCGAAATCGGGCTCGTCCATCTCGACCACATCCACGACGAGACCGTCCGCCGCCGAGACGATAATCCTTTCGTCTGCGGGCACCTCCCGCTCCGGGTCGCGGAAGAAATAGAGGACAAAGAGACCAAGCGCAAAAACGAGACCGACAACCAAGATGAGAAGATCGTTCTCTAGTGCCGACAACCTTTCGGCCAAGGCCGCGAGGAGGCTGCCCGAGATGATACCGATCGCAAACAACGGAACCAAAAACCGCATGGATTCTTTCCTGGCCGAAGGCATGGCTCACGCTATCAACATCCCGCCGCCAAGGGAAAGCCTTTAGCCTGCGCGCTTCCAATTTGATGCTATCCTCAAACCAACACCAATTCGTCAAATCATTCCATGTCCACCCTCTTCTCGCCCCTCTCGCTCGGCCCCCTCACTCTCCCAAACCGCATCGTCATCGCGCCGATGTGCCAGTACTCCGCCCGGGACGGCTCTGCCACCGACTGGCACCTGATCCATCTCGGCCACCTCGCGCTCTCCGGAGCCGGACTCCTGATCATCGAGGCCACGGCGGTGGAACCCGAGGGCCGCATCTCCCCAGACGACCTCGGCCTCTGGTCCGATGCGAACGAGACCGCCCTCGCCCGTGTGCTCACGGCAGTCCGCACTTACTCGAACATGCCCCTCGCCATCCAGCTCGCCCACGCGGGCCGCAAGGCCTCCACCCGCGTACCATGGCAGGGTGGCGACCACATCCCGGTCTCCGCTGGCGGCTGGCAGACGGTATCCGCCTCGGATCTCCCTTTCGATCCCGACGATAGTGCGCCTCTCGCGCTGGACGAAGCGGGCCTTCATCGCATCCGAGAGGCCTTCGTCGCCGCTGCCCGGCGCGCCGACCGTCTCAGCCTCGATGCCATTGAAATCCATGCGGCCCACGGCTATCTCCTGCACCAATTCCTCTCTCCGCTCTCCAATCGCCGTCAGGACAACTACGGCGGTTCCCTCGAAAATCGCCTCCGTTTCCCGCTGGAAGTCTTTGACGATGTCCGCCACGCCTTCCCCTCCCACAAACCGGTCGGCGTGCGCATCTCCGCGACCGATTGGGTCGAGGGCGGCTGGGAAGTCGAGCAAAGCATCGCCTTCGTCCGCGAACTCCAACGCCGTGGTGCCGCCTATATCCACGTCTCCTCCGGGGCCCTCTCCCCAAAACAAAAGATACCCCTTGGCCCCAACTACCAGGTTCCCCTAGCCGAAAAAATCAAGGCTGCCACCGGGCTCACGACCATCGCCGTCGGTCTCGTCACAGAACCCGAACAGGCCGAGGCCATCGTCTCCACCGGCCAGGCCGACCTCGTCGCCTTCGCCCGCGCGATGCTCTACGATCCCCGCTGGCCCTGGCACGCCGCCGCCCGGCTCGGCGCGCAGGTCGATGCTCCGCCGCAATATCATCGCTGCCAGCCCCACGGCCTCAAAGAGATTTTCAAGCCGTTACCGCCACCGCGATAATTCCTTCTCAAGCCTGAGCAAGGGGCTACGATTTCGCCTTCGTCTCATGACCTCCGCCGAACTCGACCGCCGCCACGTCTGGCATCCCTTCACCCAGATGCGGGATTGGAACGACCCCGCGCACGAGATGATCGTCCTCGTCGAAGGCTCCGGTGCTGTGTTGAAAGCGGAAGACGGGCGCGAGTACCTCGACGGCAACTCCTCGATCTGGACCAACCTCCACGGCCATCGTCACCCGGAAATCGACCGCGCCATTAAAGACCAAATCGACCGCATCGCGCACAGCTCCTTTCTCGGCTCGACCAACGATGTCGCCGTCCGCCTCGCGGCCAAGCTGATCGAGGCCACCCGACTCGCCGACCACAAAGTCTTCTTCTCCGACGACGGTTCGACCGCCATCGAGGCCGCGCTCAAAATGGTCTACCAGGCCCGCCTCCAACGCGGGGAGACCGTCCGCCGGAAATTCGTCTCCCTCGCCAGCGGCTACCACGGCGACACCATCGGCGCAATGAGTGCCGGTCACAGCCCCATTTTTCATGCCGCCTATCGACCACTCCTCTTCGAGACCGAGGAAGTGATGAGTCCCGCCTGCTACCGCTGCCCTCATAACCAGGCGAAGCCCCGGCGCGGCGTGGAGGCCCGGGCCGGACGGCAATGCCAGTGGGAATGCCTCGACGCCCTCACCACAAAACTCGACGCCCTCGGCGACCAAGCCACCGCCCTCGTCATGGAACCCGCCGTCCAAGGCTCCGCAGGCATGACTATGCATCCTCCCGGCTACCTGGCCCAGGCCGCCGCCGCGTGCCGGGACCGGGGCGTCTGGCTTGTCCTCGACGAAGTCATGACCGGCTTTGGCCGCACCGGGTCGCTATTTGCCTGCCAAGGGGAAAACGTCGCCCCCGACCTCCTCGTCCTCGCCAAGGGCCTCACCGCCGGTTACCTCCCGGTCGCCGCCACCCTCGCCTCCCGCGACATCTTCGATGCCTTCCTCGGCGACTATTCCGAAATGAAGACCTTCTTCCACGGCCACAGTTACACCGGCAACGCCCTCGGGTGCGCCGCCGCTCTCGCCAACCTCAAAATCTTCGAAACCGGGCAAACGCTCGGCACCATCGCGAAATCGGCCCGAATCCTCGAACACGCCCTTGCCCGCTTCTGGGACCACCCTAACGTCGGCGACGTCCGCCAAGAGGGCCTCGTTTGTGCCATCGAAATCGTCGAGGACTTCGACACCCGGAAATCCTTCCCCTTCGCCCAACGCCTTGGCCACCGCATCTGCCTCGAAGCCCGCCGGCACGGACTTCTCACCCGCCCCATTGGCGATGTCCTCATTCTCATGCCTCCCTACTGTGCCACCGAAGCCCAGCTCACCCACATGGCCGATGCCCTCTGGCTCGCCCTCTGCACGGTCCTGCCGCTGCCCAACTGTTCGACGCCCGGTTGAGACATCGAGCGTCCTTTTTGCGTTGGTAAGCAATGCGGTACAATCTCTGCTATGGAGAGATTAGAGCTTAGCTACCATTCGCCCACGGCAAAGACGTAGCGGCTTGGAAGTTTATCCTCGAAAGGAGGAAAGATGCGGCCATTGTCTCGATGGTTTGGGGAGGTCTCGAACAAAGACCCGACGATCGACTCGTACCGAAGCATTTTTGAAAATGCGATCGAGGGAATTTTTCAAACCACGCCCTCGGGCCAATACATCAACGTCAACCCGGCCCTGGCCCAAATGTATGGCTACGATTCCACTGCGGAGTTAATCACCCGACTCACCCGCATCGACAATCAACTGTACGTCGATCCGACCCGCCGGGACGCCTTTGTCAGCGTAATGGCGGAGCATGGCTTTGTGCGGGGATTCGAATCGGAAATCTACCGCAAGGACGGCTCCACGATCTGGATCTCGGAAAACGCGCGCACCGTCTTCGATGCGAGCGGCAAGATCAGTTACTACGAGGGCATGGTGGTGGACATCACCGAGCGCAAGCGCCTGGAAGATGACGTCCGGCGCGTCAGCCGGCAGATGCAAGCGCTGCTCGAATCGGCCGGGGAAGGAATTTGCGGGATGGACACCGAGGGCCGTTTCACTTTCATCAACCGGGCCGGGGCCGAAATGCTCGGCTATGCTCCCGACAAGCTGCTGGGCCGGAATATGCACGAACTCGTCCACCATCGTCACCCGGACGGCAGCCTTTATCCGATCGAGAAATGTCCGATCCTCCGCGCTTTTCAAATGAACCAACCCTGTCGCATCGACACCGAAGTCTTTTGGCGCTCCGACAACACCTCCTTTCCGGTCGAATACAGCTCCTATCCCATCGTCGAAAATGGCATCGCCACCGGTGCCGTCATCACCTTCGCCGACATCACCGAACGGAAACGTTCCGAGGAGCAGATTGCCGAACAGGCGGCGCTGCTGGACAAGGCACAGGATGCCATCATGGTTTGCGCGCTCGACGGGGGAATTCTCTTCTGGAACAAGGGAGCCGAATCGATCTACGGTTGGGCGCGGGAAGAAGCCGTCGGTCGGAAGGTTGGAGAACTCCTCTATCTCGACCCCACCCGACTCGAGGAAATCAACGGTCTCGTCTTGCAACAGGGCGAGTGGTTTGGAGAAATCCAGCATTTCACCAGGGACCGCCGGGAATTGAGCGTCCAGGCCCGCTGCACCCTCGTGCGGGACAAGAACGGCAACCCCAAGTCGGTCCTCGCCATTAACACCAACATCACGGAAAAGAAAAAGATCGAGGCCCAGTTCATGCGGGCGCAGCGGATGGAAAGCATCGGCACGCTGGCGGGTGGCATCGCGCACGACTTGAACAACATTCTGGCGCCGATCATGATGTCGATCGAAGTGCTCAAATCGACCGCTACCGATCCCCAGGCCAAGAGCATTCTCGAAACCATCGAACTTAGTTCCAAGCGCGGTGCCGACATCGTCCGCCAGGTCCTCTCGTTCGCGCGCGGAGTAAAAGGCGAGCGCATCGAAGTCCAGCCCCATCACCTGCTCAACGACATCAAAACGATCATCAAGGACACGTTCCCAAAAAACCTTCACCTGGACCTTTCCCTGCCCGAAGAGCCTTGGACGATCGTGGGCGACCCCACGCAACTCCATCAGGTTCTCCTGAATCTCTGCGTCAACGCCCGCGATGCGATGCCGAACGGCGGCAATCTCACGCTCTCGGTGGAAAACGTCGTCGTGGACGAACAGTACGCCACCTTGCACCTCGAAGCCAAGGCGGGACGGTACGTGGCCATCAAAGTCTCCGATACCGGCACGGGCATTCCTCCCGGCCTGCTCGACAAAATCTTCGACCCATTCTTTACGACCAAGGAACACGGCGAAGGCACCGGCCTCGGCCTCTCGACTTCCATGGCCATCGTGAAAAGCCATGGCGGATTTATCAACGTTTACAGCGAAATTCGCCAGGGCACCGTCTTTACCGTCTATCTGCCTGCCCGGCAAATTTCCCTCGAAGCGCAGAAGCAAAAGTCGGGAAAAGTCGGCACGGCGCGGGGAAAAGGAGAGATGGTCCTGGTCGTCGACGACGAAACCTCCATCCTCGCTGTTACCCGGCAAACGCTTCAGGCCTTTGGCTACCGGGTTCTGACCGCCCATGACGGTGTGGACGCTTTGGTCGTTTACCTGGAGCACAAAGAAGAAATCGCCGTCGTCCTCACCGATATTTCCATGCCGGTCATGGATGGGACGGCCCTCACCCGCGCCCTCTTGAAAATTAATCCGACGGTCAAAATCATTGCCACCAGCGGCCTCAATCCCCCCGGCTCGGTCACGGAAACAACCGAAGGAGGAGGAGAACGCTTCCTTATGAAACCCTATTCGGCAAAAAAATTGCTCAAGGCCATTCGCGCCATCCTGGATGAAAGCTGATCGGAGACGGGATTTTTTTATCTGAAACGACGGACCCAAGCCTGCCAAGGGCCAATCGGTTATGCTTTCCGCGATACGGTTACCCCCCAATGAGTCCGTGCCGTTAGCAGCATTTTGCATGAAATCCTACCAAACTCGTGCACTTTGTTTGGTTTCATCCGGCTTTTCCTAATCTGGAAAACGATATAACTCCTTGTTGCTTAATAAGGAAATGTCTCGCCGACTTTCTTGGCATAACCGATGCCATCTTTATAGAAGGTCAGCTTCATCATCAATGGAGGAAACCGCCCACTCTTCTTTCCTTAATCCATAAAAAAATCTCAAAAGGCGCAGGGAACGCATTTTTCCTCTGGGGCGTTCACCCCATAGCGCCCGGCCACCTTTGAACGTAAATTACCAATTAAAATAATCATGAAAATCTCCATTGATAATTTCTTTCGCATCTTTGCCCTTCTCGCGGTGGTCTCGGCAACAGTAAACGTGGCCGCAGCCCAAACCACGACCACCGTGTCCGCCACTGGTATCGTGCGCGAGGTGACCGCCGAAAAGTTCTCGCTGCAAGAAGCGGCCTCAACCTCGCCGAACGATTATACGTGGTCGACAGACATGATTTATGTGGATGAATCCGGTAATGCGCTTTCCTCCAATACGCTGAGGGTAGGTCTTCCCGTCACGGTTTTTTATAGTTTTGATGGCGACAGGAGAGTTGTCAGCAAGGTCATTGTCAGGACCGCAGCCCCTGCCCCTGTTACCGAAAACGCGCCCGTCACCCAGCCAGTCATTCAGCCAGTCATCCAGCCAGTGACCCAGCTGGCACCTGCTAATTCCTCCCAGGGAGTCGTGTCTTCGTTCGGTCCTAATTCGATTTCCCTTAAATCGGACCTCTCGGCAACACCTTTGACCTACGACCTCGGCAAGACGACTACGTTTGTCGACGAAAATGGGCAACCCGTTTCCGTCGCTACCGTTAAATCCGGCCTGCCGGTAACGGTTTATTATGAGCGCGACGGCGATTTGATCATGGCCACCCAGGTGGTCGTGACGAAGAGCATGAATCCGCCGGCATCGGCTACCGCACATGTCCCTGCGACACCGCCCGCAACCGACCCGAATCCGAAGTAGTCACGGCCATCTCGTCCCATCCTGGACGAGACTTTTGGTGCGTCGCTCGTGCCTGGCCAGATTGAAAGCTGCACCACGAAACACCCTCACGCCCCAGTCGCTTGCCCTTGGCTCGTTTCATGCTAACAAGGGAACGCAAATGCCTGCGGGCCGAATCAATATCGGGATGGAATAAAATTCCTGTTGTACTCGATCGAACACGGGAAGCAATTATCGATGGACGCACAAAAAACGATCCTTGTCGTGGACGACAACGCAGCCATGAGGCACTTGATCCCATTTGCCATTGCCGAAACCGGCTGTAAAATCGTCATAGCCCGGAATGGTGCCGAAGCCCTGCTCATTGCCACTGCAGAGACCGTCCATCTCCTGATTACCGATCTTTTCATGGGTGACATGGACGGATACGATCTCGTGGAGGCCCTGCGCCGATCGACCGCCAATGCCAATCTTCCCGCCATTGTTTTCACCGGCTATACTCACCCCGATTTGGACTCCGTGCAGCCGGACACCAAAATCATCCAAATGACCAAGCCCTTCAGTTTCAGCGAAATGAAACGCTCTATCGGCCTCCTGCTCAACCCGCAAGGCGAAGCCTAAGCAACTAATGAATCTAGGGTTTCAACCCTGATGCCGCGTGGCTAGTCTCGCCTAGGTCATGCCCCTCTTCGCCTACTTCATCGAGCGCCCCCACCCCTTCCTCTTCCGCCTTGGCGACAACTGGGGGATCCGCTACTACAGCCTCGCCTACCTCACCGGCTTCTACGCCATTTACGTCGCGCTCCGCTGGCAGGCCGCGCGCGGCTGGAGCCTCCTCAAGGGCGACGCCATCTCCGACTACGTCGCCTGGGTTTCCATGGTCGGCGTCATCCTCGGCGGTCGACTCGGCTACTGTCTCCTCTACGCCCCACGCCAGACCTTCACCGATCCCACTTACTTCTTCACCGTCTGGAGAGGCGGCATGGCCAGCCACGGCGGCATCCTCGGAGTCATTCTCGTCATGGTCCTCTTCGCCCGCGCCCGCAAAATCCCTTTCTACAACCTGGCCGACGCGACCGCCCTCTTCGTCCCCACCGCCCTCGGCCTCGGCCGCTGCGCCAACTTCCTCAACGGCGAACTCTGGGGCCGTCCCACCGGCGTCTGGTGGGGCGTCGTCTTCCCCGATGCGCCCTGGATCGACGGGGTCAACGTCCCCCGCTATCCCTCCCAGTTGATCGAGGCGCTCCTCGAAGGCCTCGTCCTCCAACTCGTCCTCCTCGCCGTGCGCTTCTCCACCAAACGGGAGGGAGCCGTCGCCCTCGCCTTCATGGCTGGCTATGCCGTGCTCCGCATCGTCGGCGAACAATTCCGCGAACCCGATCAGGACATCGGCTTTTGGTTCGGAAGCATCACCCAGGGCCAACTCCTCTCCGCCCTCATGCTTCTCACCACCCTCCTGCTCGCGCGGAGACAGTTTATCTCGCGTCCCAGGGTCGATTCGGAGTTAAATCGAACTCCATGAGCGCCCCCGTTTTCGCCCCCGCCGACTATCTCGATCTCAAGCAAACCGACCATGCCGCGCTCTTCTACGGCGTAAACCAGGCATGGGAAATTCTCCCTGCCCTGGCGCAGTACCTGAAGGATCATCTCGTGGCCGCGAACTTCGGGGAGATCATCGGCGACCCGATCATCGGGGACGAGGTCTACATTGGCCGTGACACGGTCATCGAACCGGGCGCGTACATTAAAGGCCCCGCGTGGATCGGGGAGAATTGCCAAATCCGCCACGGGGCCTACCTCCGGGAAAACGTCGTCATCGGCTCAGGCTCGGTCATCGGCAACTCATGCGAGATCAAGAATAGCTTTCTTTGCAACGGCTGCCAGGTGCCGCATTTCAACTATGTGGGCGATTCGATTCTCGGGGCCAGGGTCCATCTTGCGGCGGGGGTGATCGTCTCCAATCTCAAACTTAATGGGGACGCGATTTCCGTGCGGTCGGGCGAGGAGACGGTCGCCACCGGCTTGCGAAAATTCGGCGCGTTGATCGGCGATGAAGCAGAGGTGGGGTGCAACGCCGTGCTCAATCCCGGTTCGATTCTGGGGAGACGTTCTCTTATTTATCCGGGCGTCGTTTGGCGCGGCATCCTGCCTGCGAATTCGATCGCCAAGGCTGTGGGCGTTGTCCATCCCCGTCACGGCTGATGGCGTGGTAAAGAAGCGAATCTTAGGTATCCAGCGGTACCGCTGGGTTCCTTAAGGCGCGTTCGTGCCTTGCGTGGCCGCCTCGGCTTGGGCCCGGGCTTTGTCGTCTTTGATCGCCTGCGCGAGCTTATCCTTGTCTACAATTTCCTTCTCGGCCTCTAACTTTTTTTCGTCGGTCGCGTCGGCTTTGGCCCGGGCCTCGGCCGCCGCTTTGGCTTTGACCGGATCGTAGGAGAATTTCTTCTGCAAATCGGGGGAAAGCTTTGCCAAGGGAATCAGTGCCCCGCCGTCCTTGTAAAAAACCGTGACCGCATCGTCCTCGATCTTAATGACTTTGACATCTTGATAAACCGTGCCGTCGGTCGTGGTCCAGTCCTCGGCATAAAGAGGTAACGCCAAAAAAACGAGTAATCCGACAAGTAAAGCTTTCACCCCGTCGAAGGTAGCACTCTTCAAAACGGGGATCAATCACGACATAAAAAATGTCCCAAGCACGATTATCACCAGGGGGCATTTCGCTCGGCGCATTCCAGACTCAAACGATGTCGTCGCCGAAGAATGGCCCGGGCTGCTGGCCCTTCTTCTCGCGCAGCGCCTGGCGGATTTTCTCCAGTTCCTCGCTCCGGTCCTCGGTCTCTTCCCACACCTCCAGACTGACATAAATGGGGGCCTTGGCCTGGGTGGCCAGAACAATGCAATCGCTCGGACGGGCGTCGATCTCGATTACCTTCGAGTGGACCTCGTTTTGGGCCTTGAGGATAATCCGGGCAAAATAGGTATTACTGCGCAGGGCATTGACGACAATGCGCTCCACCTTGATGTCGAAAGCGGTGAAAATGAACCCGATCAACTCGTGCGTGAGGGGCCTCTCACTGTGTTCGCCCCGAATCGACATCGCGATGGCACGTCCGACGCTCGGCTCGACATGAATGACAAAACATTTCTCCTCATTGCCGATAAAAATGGCCAGGGTGTGCTGGTCCGTGGGAAAGACGCCAAATACCTCGACGCGTACCACATCCGTATTCACAACTTACCAGTACCACCCTACGGAACGAATGACAACGACGGAAGGGCTTCCTCCTCCCAAATTTCGTTCAATGCGGTCCGAAAAATCGATCCGACAGGGATGCGTCTGACCTTTCGGCCCGGGAACGTCTACTGCAAAAAACCGGTCAGCGGGCTCGTCGGGTTTGCCGTCCGACTCGGCGCGCCGAGTCCGACTTCCCACGCCGTGCGGCCCGCTTCCACCGCCTGGCGAAAAGCGCGGGCCATGCGGACAGGATCGCTCGCCGCCGCCAGCGCGGTATTGACGAGGACGCCATCGGCCCCGAGTTCGAGCGCCGCCGCCGCGTGGGAGGGAGCGCCCAGGCCCGCATCGACAATGACCGGCACCGTCGCCTGCTCGATGATGATCTCGATCTGCCCCCGCGTCTCGAGACCGCGATTCGACCCGATGGGCGAACCGAGCGGCATGACCGTGGCCGTGCCGACTTCCTGCAATCTTTTGGCCAGAACCGGGTCGGCATTGATGTAAGGCAGAACGACGAAACCCTCCTTCACGAGGATTTCCGCCGCAGCCAGGGTCTCGATCGGATCGGGCAGAAGGTAACGGGGATCGGGGTGAATCTCGAGCTTGACCCACTTCGGCAACCCGGCGGCGGCGGCGAGCCGGGCGAGGCGGACCGCTTCCCCGGCGTTCATCGCGCCGCTGGTGTTCGGCAGGATGAGGTATTTTTTCGGGTCGATGAAGTTGAGGATGTCGGCGTAGGGATCGTCCTTGCCGGTGAGGTCGGCGCGACGCAGGGCCACGGTGACGATTTCCGTGCCGCTGGCCTCGAGGCAGTCCGCCATCGCTTGGTTCGAGGAGAACTTGCCCGTGCCGACAAGGAGGCGTGAGCCGAAGGTGCGTCCCGCAATGGTAAGACCGATCATGATGGTCCTATTGTAGCGAGGGACTGAGACGGTCGCACTGATTTCTTTTGGCAGCGCGTCTCAGACGAACTCCAGCTCCACTGGTGCGGGGATGAGTCCGGCGTGGTGGGCGCGGTCGAGGAATTCGCGGACGCCCTTTTTGCCCCGGTC
>CAJCII010000124.1 GCA_903970335.1 Bacteroidota bacterium
TGATGACCCCGCCGGGACCGACGATAATTCCGTTACCGTTGATGAGGTAGACTTGTCCGTTGGCGCTGAGTGTTCCATTGATGATGGAAGTTTGGCCGCCGAGGACGCGATTCAGGACGGCGCTGGAGCTGGAGGGCTGAACGAACTTCGTGAGTTCGCCGGAGTTGATGGAAAAGGTCTGCCAGTTGATGATCGCCTTGTTGCTGGCTTGGTTAATCGTCAAGGTGCCGGGGCCACCGGTGATCGAAGCCGCGCCTGCTGCGACTTGCCCACCGGTCGGATTTGCCCATAGGGCGACGTGGCCCATCATGAGGAACGTACTCGTAATCAGAATGCAAGGCGTTCTTTTCATTTTGGCTGAACGTGAATTGACGTGCGAATTTGAGGCAGATTTCATGCCCTTGCTGCAAATATTTTCGGTTCTAAACTTCAACTCAAGTTATGTCCAGAAGGATTAACCGCAAGGCATCATTTTGTAGGATCGTTAAGTCAGTATGCCTATCCTGAAATACAGGCCTATGGGAAGAGAATGAAACCTTTCTTAACTTTCGTCGTCTAATCCCAAGGTATGCGCCTTTTTTCCCCGGGTTTTACTCTCGCTTTACTTATGACGTTCGCCGGATTGCTTTCGGCACAAACGACCACTCCCGGCGGGTGGGTTCCGACCAGCCCTACTGTTCCAACAAACCCTACCGTTCCGGCCAGCCCTACCGGCGCCAGCGGGGCCTTTACCCGGAAGCCTGTGGTGCCGGTCACCCAGACCGAAACGGCAACGACGACCGAGGCCGACGAGAGCACCGAGCTGTCGGCGAGCGACTTCGTCATCGACGGCGTGCCCTACGCGAAAGTCCTCTACCTGGAGGGCAATGTCTGGATCCGGGCGGAAGACGAGACGAGCTTTCATGCTCTGGCCGAAGACGAACCGATCGCCGCACACAGCGTGATTTACACGGGGGCAAACGGGACTTTGGATTTCGCCACCGGACCGGGCATGGCCGTGCGCATGGTGCCGCTGACGGTGGTGCGGATCGCGACCCTGCCGGACGAAGGCACGCTGACCAAGCCGACGACAACCGCGCCGGAAGCAACGATTATCGCCTTGAAGAAGGGGACAGTCTTTTCCGCGCTGGGGCGATCCGACAGCCAGCCGATCAATTACCAGGTGCGGACGCCCGAGGGCGTGGCGGGAGCGCGAGGGACGATGTTTGCGACAACCGCCACCGACGGGCAGTCCGAGGTAAGTATGCTGCACGGGACGGTGCATTTTCAGACGCCGGACAACCAGAGCGCGCAGATTGCCGCGGGGGAGAGTCAGCAAATCTCCGGAACGGCAGGGGGAAAATATCTCCTGGGGCGCAATCGCCTGCTGGCCCCGGAAAGGTCGGACGAATTTTTCAACCATGCGGGAGGGCTGCTGGAGCACGCCTCGGGTTATGGGGTGGTGCGTCGCGGATTGGGGCCGGAAGTGGCGCAGGCGCTGCGTGCGCGCGGCTATGCCTTGCCCGCGGCGATGCAACAGCGGTTCCAGAACGCGGCCCGGATGCATTTCCTCCATCGTCGGCCCGCGTTTCGTCGTTTACACCCGGCGGGTGCGGGTGCTTCGGCGGCCTCGAATTATCATCCCGCCCTCGCACCGGCCAACCGCCCCGCCAACCCTCCCGAGAACCGTCTGGCCCCAGCCCAAAGACCGGGCGAAGCACCTATGGAGCGGGACCGCTTCAAGCGTCGGGAGACCAGTCCCGACCCGTCGGAACGGAAAGACGTTCCATCGGGGGACTAACGCGTGCTTAGGAACCCTATCGATAATCCTCTCGGACAGCCTCACGGTAGGGTTTTACCCCAATTGTTGTCGCGTGGGACTGTGGTCAATTGACCTACAACAAAAAGGACCTCAATTATGAAAACTGCTTTAATCCTGACGATCTCATCCGTGCTCATTATCACCGGCTGTTCCGCGGGCGCTCATCTGGACGTATCGAATGACTCAAGCCCTAACGGAGGCGCTGCCGTTCCTATCTCCAGCACTAAGGTTGGCGCTAACCAAGTGGCCAACCAGCTTCCAGTGCAGCAAGGTGCTTCGGCCTCTTCGACTGTTCTGGCTTCTACCGAAAACTGACTTGGTTAGCCCCTGACTTGGGCAGTGCGGTAGTACCAGGCGAGACCGAATTGGGAGACACCGCCGACCACACCGATGACGAGATAGAAGACCCGGCTCAGGTTTTGGAGAAGGCCGAGCGTTTCGGGATCGATCAGGTTATTGGTTTCGATCATGGTCTGGACTTGGGGCGAGACCTGGGTGAGGAGTGCGGCATGGTAGAGGCCGTAGATCAAAATGCCCGCCGCGAAGCAGGACTGATTGCGAAAGCCGAGACTCGGTGCCAGGGGATTGTGCTCACGAAAATAGCGATGCACGCGGTACTCGAAGAAGGTGACGGCGACGAGTCCCCCCGTGACGATAATGTCCTCGATACTGAAACCGAACATCGACCACGCACCCGGAAGAAAGAGCACGGCGATGACGGCGACAACCACGAGGACATACTTGCTAATGGCGGCGGCCTTGGCGCGGCTGGCGTAGCGCTCGTAAAGGCGGGTCGCGGGCAGAGAGGCAACGTATTCCTCGGGCGTGAGGTTCGACCCAGCCGCTCTGAGTAGTTCGGCGAGGGCCTCGCGGGGAATGGAGATCAAGGGGTCCATGGGACGGGCAGGAGCTTACATAAGCTAACGGTAAAAATCATCCATTTGTATAGCGATTTCTTTTGACACAACCGCTTTTTTGTTATACGAAGGTATTATGCGTCACAGCAACAGCCAACAGATGGTTTTGGACTTTATCGAACAGTACCAAGGTGAGAACCAGCGTCCACCCACGATTCGTGAAATCCAGGACCACTGCGGTTTCAAAAGCCCGCGTGCGGTTTCCTACATTCTGGAGAAGCTGGAAGCGGCACGGATGATCATCCGGCAGGCGCATTCCCGCGGGGTGCAACTGACGAAGCCGCGTACCTCTGCCGTGGGCATGCAGTTGCCGCTTTTTTCGTCGATTCCCGCCGGTTTGCCGGACGAGTTCGAGGGGAGCGAAGCGCCGGAGACGTTGCGCTTCATCCCAACGACACTGGGGATATCGAATCCGGAGCGCGCCTTTGCCGTGCGGGTGCGGGGGAACAGCATGATCGATGCAGGGATTTTCTCCGGTGACATCGTGGTGCTGGAACAAAAGGAAGCAAAGCCGGGGGACATCGTGGCGGCGTTGATCGACGGAGAAAATACGCTAAAGCGGTTGATCAAGGAGAACGGGCGCGTTTATCTCAAGGCCGAAAATGCCGATTATCCTGACTTGGAACCGGTGGAAAAACTCGATATCCAGGGCGTGGTGGTGAGCATCCTGCGGACATTTGCGGCAGCGGCGTAGGGTGATTGCGCAGGACTATTCGGATTCCGTTTTTTCTTCCGGTGGCAATAGCGGCAGGGCTTCCTTGACCATGCGGCGGGCTTCCTCGAGTTCCTTGAATGTCGCCTGTCTGCGGGTGTAACGACGCTCGATGGCGTCGAGAAAGACGTCCCAGTCCTCTCGCGACGGCTTGCGGTCGTAGTCCCAACGCTCCTCGCCACGCTCCTTGAATTGAATCTTGAAGGTCCCGGAAAACCAGGTTACTCGCACAACGTAGCGCGAGCCGTCCTCGCGCTTGGTCGTCCAGTTGATGTCGCGGCGCATGGTCTATCTTGCCCAAAGCTTGGCGATACTCAACTCGTCGAGTCGTTGCGCCACCCAGTCGGCATGGGCGAGCTCGTCCTTCGGTTCGGTCGTCGCCACGGCGACCACACGCATTCCCGCAGCCTTGGCCGCAGCGATCCCGACCAGCGCATCCTCGAAGACAATTCCACCCGCAGGTTGGACACCAATCCGGGCTGCCGCCGTGAGAAAAACCTCGGGATCGGGCTTGCCCCGCTTGACGTCCTCCGCGCTGACGATTGCGGAGAAAAATTCGCCGAGGTTCAGGACGCCGAGGGTGGTGGTGATATTTTTACGGTGCGTGGAGGAGGCGATGACGCAGGGGATTTTGGCGTCGCGCAGGGTGCGAAGCCAGGTTGTGACGCCGGGCAGCGGAGCAATGCCCCTTTCCACCACCACCTCGCGATAAAGGGCCTCCTTGCGCAAAGAGAGGTTGCGGATTTCCGCCGGATCGGTGGTCCAACCGAGCAACTCGGGGATGATGACTTCATTCTTCATGCCAAAGCCGCGCTTGAAGTGGTTCGAGGGCAAAACCAGCCCGGTTTCCTTGGCCAGGCGGTCCCAACTTTCCTCATGATGCGCGGCGGAGTTGATGATCACGCCGTCCCAGTCGAAAATTGCGCCGCGTTGGATTTTCATCAGGGCTGTGTTTATGGCGGAGATTTCCGAATTGTCGAGCCGGGATGCTCTCGCTCGGCGCGAGCCGGTCGTCCGTCAAGACTACACTTCCAAAAAGGCGCGGACGAAATCGTTCGTCGGATGGTGGCGCAACTCGGCGGGCAGGCCGATTTGCTGGATGCGGCCTTCGTTGAAGATAACCACGCGGTCGGCCAGTTCGAAGGCCTCGTCCTGATCGTGGGTGACGAACAGGGAGGTAAGATGCGTGCGATCGTGGAACTCCCGCAACCAGCGCCGCAGGTCCTTGCGCACCCGGGCATCGAGCGCGCCGAAGGGTTCGTCGAGCAGCAACACGCGCGGCTCGATCGCAAGAGCGCGGGCCAGGGCCACGCGCTGGCGCTGGCCGCCGGAAAGCTGGGCCGGAAGACGCTTTTCGTAGCCTTCGAGTTGGATCAATCCGAGCAGCTCGCCCACCCGTTTCGCGATGGCGGCGGCATCGGGACGCTTCTTCTTCGGCAGAACGCGCAGGCCAAAGGCGATGTTCTCGAAGACCGTCATGTGCTGGAACAGCGCGTAGGACTGGAAAACAAAACCGGCGCGGCGCTCGTAGGCGCTTTTTTCGGTGACATCCTCGCCCGCGAAAGTGACCTGCCCCGCATCGGGAATCTCCAGCCCGGCAATGACGCGCAGCAACGTCGTCTTGCCGCTGCCGCTGGGCCCAAGCAGGGCGAGCAGTTCGCCGGTCTGGACCTCAAGCGAGACATCTTTGAGAGCGGGAAAAGCCTCGAAGCGTTTGGAGACGTTATGGACCGTGACGCTCATAATTTAGTGGGGGCGGACGTAATTCGGCGCTAGGTGGCGCCACTCGAGACCAATCTTGATGACGAGGGTCACAACCGAGAGCAGGAGCAAAAGCGAAGCAAGCGCGAACGCGTCGGGCAGACTGAAGTCGAGATAATACTGCTCGATTTGGAGCGGCATGGTGATCCGGTCGTCGACACTGCCCGCGACGACGGAAACCGCGCCGAATTCTCCCATGGCGCGCGCATTGCAAAGGATCATGCCGTAAAGGATGCCCCATTTGATTTTCGGGAACGTGACGCGCCAGAACAACTGCCAGCCGTTGGCGCCGAGCGTCAGGGCCGCTTCCTCCTCCGCGCTGCCTTGCGCCTGCATCAGGGGAATCAACCCGCGCGCAACAAAGGGAAAGGTGACGAAAGCCGTGGCCAGGACGATGCCGGGATAGGCGAATAGAATCTGGATATGATGCGCATCGAGCCAGGGACCGAGCCAGCCCTTCTGCCCGAAGATGAGGGCAAAAACGAGTCCGCCAATGACGGGCGAGACCCAGAGCGGTATTTCGATCAGAGAAATAAGCAACGCCTTGCCGCAAAACCGAAAGTGGGTTATGGCCCAGGCCGCGCATACGCCAAAGAGCGTATTCAACGGCACCACGGCCACGGCGACCAACAGGGTGAGCCGGATGGCGGTGAGGCTGTGCGTAGCGGTCAGCGCGGAAAAGTAGAAACCCAGGCCACCCTTCAGCGCTTCATACAAAACAACGCTGACGGGAAAAAGCAGGAAGATCACGACGAACACCACGAGGATGCCAATAAACGCATACCGTGCGAGCCATGGATCGGTCGTGGCCCGCTTCATGACGATCTCCGGGTCGATGAAAAATACTGGACCAGATTGACCGTCGCCACGATGGCAAAAGACATCAAAAGCATGACCACGCCGAGGCCCGCCGCGCCGACGTAATCGAATTCCTCCAACTTGATGATGATAAGCTGCGGGGTGATTTCCGTGGAGTAGGGGATCATGCTGGAGATGAAAACGATGCTGCCGTACTCCCCTACGCCGCGACCGAAGGCCAGCATCACGCCGGTGATCAGCGCCGGACGGACCGAGGGTAAAATCACCCGCCAGAAGGTCTGCCACCGATTCGACCCGAGGCACGCCGCCGCCTCCTCGACATCGGACGCCAGATCGGTCAACACGGGTTGGAGCGTGCGCACGACAAAAGGAAAACCGATGAAAACGAGCGCGATGAGTATACCCCAGCGCGTATAGGAGATTTGCCAGCCGAACCACTCGTAAAGCCACTGGCCGATATAGCCCCCGTTGTTCGAGAAGACCTGGGTCAGGGCCAAACCGGCCACCGAAGTTGGCATCGCGAAGGGTAGATCGACCAGGGCATCGAGAATTTTTTTGCCGGGAAACTCATAGCGGATGAGTGCCCAGGCGGCGATAAAACCAAACACCCCATTGATCAGCGCGGCGACGAACGAAAGACCGAAACTGAGCCAATAACTATCGACGGCTCGGGTGTCCGTTACCACCTTGAGGACGTGACCGATCACCTGGGAAAAACCAGGGTAATCGAACGTGGGCGTAACCACTTTGGCCACTAACGCGGCCAGCGGTATAAGGACGATGGCGCTAAGATAGAAGATCGTAAACCCGAGCGTGAGATGGAACCCCGGAAGGATATGTCTACGGCGGGACCGGTTGTTCTGGTTATTCAGAGCAGTCTCCTCAGTCGAGGTAACGTAGCCTTTTTCCAGTGCAGATGGGACCGCATTCATCGCAGGAATTTAAAACAACATGATCGGATAGAAAGCCAAATCTATTGATTTAGTCGTTTTTATGCTACGAGCCCTCTCTTGCTTAGAGGATAGCTCATGTCTTGTCTTTTACGTAAGAATCCGACTTAGAACGGTGACAGGTCGAGTGTGGTATTCAGAGTCCCGGTGGCTGGAGGGGTACTCGGAGCAGGAGGCGTCGTCGTTGTCACACCGTTATTCGTTGTCGTGGTCGTAGAAGTGGTCGTGTTCCCTTGGGCATCGGTCGTGGTTGTGGTCGTCGTGTATGTCCCGTCGTCATTCGCTGTTTGCACCGTTTTCACGATTTTTACGATTTGACCCGTGGTATTGTCCGTCGTCGTACTGACTCTGGTGATGGCACCATCGGCCCCCGTCGTGGTGGTAGTCGTCGTGGAGGTACCATTTCCGTTATCGACCGTAGTCGTTGCGCTAGCGTTGGAACCGAGGATAGAGCCAGCCAAGGTGTTGGTAAGCGCATCGAAAAGTTCGGTTGTCTGATCGATCAAATCGGAATTCTCCTTGTAATAAGCCACATCGGCTGCAGAGGCTGTCCCAGCCTTTATCGCAGCGGCCAAGGCTTTCATGTCGGTGTTAAAAGGCTGGAGGGCAGTCAAGGCCGTCAACAAGACTGTTTTTTCGACATTGGGCGAGAGCGCAGGTATTGAGCATCCGGCAACTTGTTTGATGCCCTGAGGGGTCACATCGTATCTCTGGCCACTTTTTTTATCGGTCAGCTGGACCTTGCCCGTTTTTGTAAAGCACACCGTGTAACTGACCCCATTGATCTTGACCAGCGCGACGGCCAGCTCGGTTCCTCGCGCGGCAGCGACACCTTGTGGCGTATTCACTTCATAGTCCTGCTTTTCACCATCGCGACGACCGACCCTGCAGAACACTGTTCCCTTGCTCAAATCGATATTCGTTTTGCGAACGGAGCCGTTTAAATCCTGGGACACGGAGGCCTGACTATTGGGAAGGAACCGTGCGGAATTGACACCACCCATGAACACCGCCGCAGAGGCGTTGTCCGCCGTGGATACGGTCGAACCAGAGGGCAGTACCATTCCATTCTGGCCCGGGACGCTATTGCCATCGGTCGTTTTGACGGTGACAGAACCATGAACATCGACGAGCTTCATCTCGTTAATCCCCACCGCCGGGGGAGGCTCGTGCCGGGGCGTAACGGGTTCGGCCCAGAATAACTTCTGCACACCCGCACCGGCTGAAGCAGGAGTTTGCGCCGGCGTCGGCTCGGGATCAGGAGATGACTCGGTTGGAGAAGGGCTGCTCGGAGCGGGAGCCTGAGAAGGAGCAATATCCCTCGGAGTCAAGTCGGCAACCAGGCGGGGAGTCGGAGCTGTGTCGGAATTGGACGTGGAGGCCAAATGGACAGGAGTCGGGCTTGAGGCGTGAGGCCGGGGAGCGTAAACGTCGTCGGCCAGTTCATGATGACGAACGTTTCGTGAATTCACGACCACACTGCCGATGTATCCAGGATCGATGGTAACGTGTCTGGCATCCGCAAAAGTCAGCGTCACCACGGCCTCCTTATCGGCATCGATGTGTTTATCGAGAACGGAAAAATGAAGATCCTGCGGCTGCGCCGAATCGGGCGTTAGCACCGCAGTCAAAAGATCGTTGGCGTCGCGCCCATAGCTGATCTGAAAAATGGTGTTCCCCACGGAAACGGACTTGGCGATGGTCGGAATGGGAACATCGGCGACCTGCTCGCCTTTGGGTCCGAAAACAATCAGATGATCCATGCTCCCGATGGCTAGCGCGAACGTATCGTCGGCCTTGACTCCCGAGGATACAGCCATCCACATGCCCAGTGTAATCACGAGTGTTGCGAGACGATTGGCCGGAAACAGTTTGCTCATGCTAGATAGATAGTTAACACTTTATTCACCGCGCTGCAATCAGATAAGTTCATGATGTTCCGAATCTTATTTAAGTTTTGCTCCCCTCCCAACGAGTAAGTCGATCATGGAGAAAGAGGCTTGACCACCTTGTTTTCAGAGGTGATTTGGCGCACGAACCCTTTTTTTTCAAAGCGGTCGTTCATCTGCTTTAAGCAAAAGGGCTAAAGTGTGTCATCAAAAAGTTACACACCTGCACGGAATGCGACAAAAAACCGATGGTCCACCGATAGTTCAAATTGCTTCTGAAATTCAGGAAAATTCCCCAGAAAAAATTCTAATCCGTGCCCAGCGCCTCGGTCACGCGTGTGCGTAGTTTTTCCCAATCGCCATCGGTGGCATCCTGAGGAACTTCGATGGGCGCTCCCATGATCAAGCGACACGAGGAAAAAGGAAACGGAATTTGAAAGCGGTCCCAACTGCTCAGTTCGTACTTCCACCCCAAATGGTACGTCACGGGCACAATGGGATACCCGGTGATCTGCGCCAGCCGGAGCAGCCCCGGCTGAACTTGGTAGCACGGGCCGCGGGGGCCGTCCGGCGTGATGGC
>CAJCII010000125.1 GCA_903970335.1 Bacteroidota bacterium
TAGGAATGGAGTTTGGCCTGGCGGTCGAAATCGACGTCCTGAGTGGCGTAGATGAGGTCGAAGCCGAAGACCCAGCACCAGACGGCGGCGGCGAGGATCCAGGGGAGGGGGGAGAAGAGGTTGCCGGTGGTGGCGGCCCAAGCACCCATGGACGCGGCGGCGAGGGCGAGGCCGAGGATGGCGTGGCTGTAGGCGGTGAAGCGTTTGGTGAGCGAGTAGCCGAGGATGAGGATGCAGGCGAGGGGACAGAGGAGGAGGGTGAGGAAGTTGAGCTGGGAGGAGCCGAAGAGGAAGGCGGAGAGGCCGAGGAGGCAGAGGACCATGGTCAGTTGGCGGGTGCCGAGCTGGGAGCGGCGTTTGGTGCGGGGATTGAAGGCGTCGTAGTCCCAATCGGCCCAGCGGTTGAAGGCCATGGCGGCGGTGCGGGCGGAGACGAGGCACCAGAGGATCCAGAAGAGGGTGTGGAACGAGGGGATGCCGTGCGCGGCGACGAGCATGGCGGAGAGGGCGAAGGGGAGGGCGAAGACGGAGTGGGAAAATTTGATGAGTTCCAGGGTCTCGAAGAAGCGGCGCACGACGTTGGGGCGCGGGCCTTGCGGCGGGGAAGTCATGACGACGGAGGCGGGCATGAGGCAACGCTAGCTTAAAAGAGGACGGGACTCATGCAGTATCTTAGGCAGGGATGAGGAAAGCGCCGGGGATTTTGGCGTCGAGTGTCGCAAGCATCGCGCCATGGGCTTTGGCCAGGGCGGCCAGATGTCCGTCTGTGGTCTGCCGCGGCATCCGCACCCAGGAAGGAAGCTCCTGCGCACTCAGATCATCGGAGAAAAAGGGCGTAGGGAGCGGCAAGGCGGCTTTCAACCGGCCCAAGAGCATCTTGGCATCTTCCACGGTGTAGTCGGCTTCGGGCAATTGGGGCAAAATTCGAACGATGCCCAACTCCGTAACGGCGCAGAAAGCCAGACCGTCCCGAGTGGAATCGAGCGCATCCACCCATTTGGAGACGCGCGCATGTAAGACCGAGTCTTTATGCGCCAAGGCAATCAGAACATTGACATCAAGCAGGTAAATCACGGAAAATCTTCAAGAAGGCGATCGACCATTTCCTTGGTGATCTTGGGGGCGCCCCGGCCAAACGTCAGGCAGGGAAGACCGGTAAGAGGATCCGTGACGATCCGCCCTTTCCTCTTCTTGGGCTTGGCGGGTACAAGGGTGAACTCGTCGTCCTTCAAGATAAGCTCGAGCGAGTCGCCCGACTTGAGTTGATATTTACTCCGAACGGCGACCGGAAGAACCACCTGTCCCTTGCTGGAAAGCTTGATCCGCATGGTAAGACAGTCTTACCGAATTTTTAGCCGACGGCAAGACTGTTAATCCTGCGGACTGCCCGGCTCCATCCATCTCTTCGAGAGCGCATGCTCCAGCCCAAGGTGATCGAGGACGCGGGCGACGACGGTGTCGACGACATCGAGGACGGTCTGGGGGCGGTGGTAGAAGGAGGGGATGGCGGGGAGGACGTCGGCGCCGGCTTCGAGGACGGTGACGACGTTGCGGGCCTGGATGAGGTTCCAGGGGGTTTCCCGAGGGACGAGGATGAGGCGGCGTTTTTCCTTGAGGAAGACATCGGCGGCGCGGGCGATGGCGCTGTCGGAGTAGCCATGGGCGATGCGCCCGATGGTACCCATGGAGCAGGGGAGGACGACCATGGCGTCGAATTTGGCGGAGCCGCTGACGAAGGGGACGTGCATGGAGGTGTCGCCGTAGACTTGGAAGGGCTCGGGGATGACGAGCTTGCCGATTTCTGCCGCAGCGACTTCCCGTGCGTGGGAGCTGAGGGCGACATGGACGTCGTGCGGGCCGTGGGGGTCGGCGTGGAGGAGATCGAGGAGGCGTTGGGCGTAGAGAGAGCCGCTGGCTCCGGTGATGGCCACGACGAGCTTCATAGGAGTGAGAATACACGCAAAAGTCTGAGGAACAAGAGACTGCGTAGCAGATTGGCCGAAGTAACGATTTCTGTTTAGATAGCTTTACTAAAAAGTAATTCACCAGCTTAACATTCTGGGCATTGACCTTTGCCGGTGCCCCCTTATAGTTAGCCAGTGGAAATGTCGAAAATTTTGGTGGCACGAAGTGCCGACTTGGGTTTCATCAAGGTGGTTGGAAGGGGGTCCTTCCAGAATTCCGGTTGTCTGAAGGCTTTTTACCAACAGCTGCTCAAGGAAGACGTACACCGGTTTATTGTCGATTTGGAGGCTTGTTCGTACCTCGATAGCACGTTTTTGGGTACTTTGCTCCAGCTCGGTCTCAAGTTGAAGGAAGCCGGTAAAGGCCTCCTGCATGTGCTCAATGCGAGCCAGAAGAACCTCGATTTGCTGAAAAATCTGGGACTGGACCGGCTCATCCAGATCGATGCCTCACGGGCCAACCTGAATGGCGTGGCGCAAAAGCTGTTGGAGGAAGTGACCTGTCCGGTGCCGACCCGGGAACAAGCGGCGCCGACCATCCTGGAGGCGCACGAAGCGTTGATGGAATTCGACGCGCGGAATGTGCCCAAATTCAAGGATGTGGTGGAGTTTTTACGGGAAGACCTTGGGCAGGCGGCGCACAAGTAGCGCACCCCAATCGGATGCAAGACCGCGCTTGCAATTCTCACTCGCGGAAACGACATTGCCCCGCGCTCAGCGCAACACTTAACGATTCAAGATGAACACAGAAAAAGAAAAAAACGATTTGGGAACGAAGTTACCGACGGGAACGGAGACGACCCCGGCCTATGTCGTCGTCTCTCGGGAGCTGTTTCAAGCGGCGGTGGCGCAGGCCAGCCAGGTTGCGGAATTCAAGGACCGGTTGCTGCGGGCGCAGGCCGAGTGGGACAACTCGCGCAAACGGATTCTGAAGGAAAAAGAGGACGCCGTGCGTTATGCGGGCGAGGACCTACTGGAGCGGCTGTTACCGGTGGTGGACAATTTCGAGATGGGGATGCAGGCGGCCAAGACAGCGACCGACCCGAAGTCGATCGCCTTGGGATTCGAAATGGTACTGGCGCAGTTGCAGCAATTTTTGCGGGAATCGGGATTGGAGTCGATCGAAGCGGTGGGGCATCCGTTCGATCCGCACCGGCACGAGGCACTGGGGCATCACGAATCGGCGGAGCATCCGGAAGGGCATGTTCTGACGCAGATGCGCAAGGGTTATAAACTGAAGGACCGACTGCTGCGGCCCGCTTCGGTTTTTGTGGCCAAAGCACCGGAAGCGAAGCAAGCTAAGAAACATTAAATGGCGACGACGAAACGCGATTACTATCAGGTGTTGGGGGTCGAGCGTAATGCCAGCCCCGACGAGGTAAAGAAGGCCTACCGCAAGATGGCGGTGAAGTACCACCCCGACAAGAATCCCGGGGACAAATCGGCCGAGGAAAATTTCAAGGAGCTCGGTGAGGCCTACGAGGTGTTGAGCAATCCGGACAAGCGGGCGGCCTACGACCGCTACGGCCACCAGGCTTTTTCCCAAGGCGGCGGCATGGGCGGAGCGGGCGGGGTGCATGATCCATTCGAGATTTTCCGGGAAGTCTTCGGCGCGGGCGGACGCGGTGGCGGCGGCGGTATTTTCGGAAGTATTTTCGAGGAGGCCTTCAGCCAGGACGGGGGTGAACGGGGCGGGCGCGGTCGGGGCGCGGACTTGCGCTACGACATGCGGATTACGTTCGAGGAAGCGGCCCGCGGAGTCGAGAAGGAGATCGAGATTGCCAAGCTGCAGACCTGCGATACGTGCCACGGTTCCGGCGCGGAGCCGGGCAGCAAGGTGACGACGTGTCCGACCTGCGGGGGCCACGGACAGGTGGCGGTGTCGCGCGGTTTTTTCAATATCGCGCAGACCTGTCCCCGTTGCCGGGGTGCGGGGCAGAGTATCGAGAAGCCGTGCCGGACGTGCCGCGGGGACGGGCGGACCGAAAAGACGACCAAGATCAAGATCAAGATTCCCGCCGGGGTGGAGGACGGGACGCGGCTGCGTTCGTCGGGGCAGGGCGAGGGCGGAGCGCACGGCGGACCGCCGGGAGACCTCTATGTGGTGCTGCATGTGGAGGCGCACGACGTTTTTCAGCGGGAAGGGACGGACATCTTTTGCAGCGTGCCGATCAGTTTTGCGCGGGCGGCGCTCGGTGGCGAGGTGAAGGTGCCGACGCTGGAGGGTAGCGCAGTGCTGAAAGTCCCGGCGGGTACGCCCTCGGGCAAGGTCTTTCGTTTGCGTGGGAAAGGACTTCCCGAAGTGCACGGACGTGGCACGGGGGACTTGCACGTGAAGCTGTACGTGGAGGTTCCGACCAAACTGAACCTGGACCAGCGGCACAAGCTGGAGGCTTTTGCGGCAAGTTGCGATGAAACGACTCATCCGGAGGAGACATCGTTCTTCCGCAAGGCCAAGGATTTCTTCAAATGAAACGCTACTACGCGCCTTCTCTCGAGCAGGGTCTGCTCGATGCGGAGCAGTCCCACCACTGTGTGCAAGTCATGCGGCAGGCGGTGGGAGACTTGTTTTCGGTCTTCGACGGCAACGGGCTGGAGGCAAAGGCACGGATTGTAGACATTGCCCGGGATGAGGTGAGGTTCCAGATCCTGGCCAAGGCGAACTCGCCGCGCGCGGCGCACCCGGTGTGGCTGGCGCAGGCGATGACGAAGCCGAAGTCGATGGACTTGATTTTCCAAAAAGCGACGGAATTGGGGGTGACGGAGCTGGCCCCGCTGCAGTCCGATCACAGCATCGCGCAGGTCGTGGAAGAGAAGGCGGAGGCGAAGGTCGAGAAGTGGCGCAAGCTGACGATCGAGGCGGCGAAGCAATGCGGGCAGAACTGGCTGCCGGTGGTGCGTCCGCCGGTGTCGGCGAAGGAATTTGTTCTCGGCGTCCCGCGAGGGGCGGTGAAGTTGATCGCGTCGCTGCAAAACGAGGCGAAGCCGCTGAAGTCGGTCTTGCGGGAACAACTTCAGGGCCTGAAGAGCGGGTCGCCCATCGTGGTGATGATCGGGCCGGAGGGCGATTTTACCCCGGCGGAGATCGGTCAGGCGCGCTCGGCGGGTTTCGCGCCGGTGTCGCTGGGGAAGATTATTTTGAGGGCGGAGACGGCGGCATTTTTTGCGCTGAGCGCGATCGCGTACGAGTTGATGGACTAGAGCTTGATTTCCACATGAAGCGCTTTCTCCGGTGCGGGATACTGACGTTGTTCCTCGCCGGGACGGCTTCCGCGCAGACGGTCACGCCTCCGCGTCCGGTCGATCCGAATCAGGTACTGCCTCCGGAATCGACCAATCTGCCATCGCCGGTCCCGCCACCGCCTTTGGCGGCACCGTCCCCCGACTCAACCAACGCAGACGCCACACCCGCCGCTCCGGTGGCGTTGACCGTGGTGGCGGAAAGCAGTCTGAAGCAGGTGTTGCAGGAACTGGCGCAGAACTGGGCGGACAGCCTCGACACCAGTCCGCAGGTGCCGTTGACGTTAACGAATTCCGGAACGATCCGGAGCAAGGTGGAGAGCGGCACGGTGTGGGACGTGGTGATCAGCGCGGATGTGCAGGACGTGAAGGAGATGACCGACAAGGGCCTGCTGGTGGTCGAGGGGCAGCGGTCGCTGGCGCGCAATACGGTGGTGATTTACGGGCGCAAGGCGCTGATCAAGGACGACGAGCTCGATTGGTTCGATTTGATCGGGACGGAGTGGAAGAAGGTGGCGTTGGGCAATGCCGATTTGGTCGCTTCCGGGCGGGTGGCCAAGCGGGCCTTGCAGAAGCACGATTTGCTGGACGACGATCACAAGGATGTTTTTGTCTACGCGGGAACGGAGTCGCTGGCGTTGGGGGAGACGGAGAGCGAGAAGGCCGATGCGGTGTTTGTCTACAAGACCGATCTGACGAAAATCAGTCTGCCCGGGTTCGACGTTTTTCCGCTGGCGACCGAGGACGCGCCGCCGGTTTTCTATACGGCAGCGGTGAGCAAGCAGGCGAAGAATCCGAATCAGGCGCAGGCGTTTATCGATTACTGCAGCGGGGAATCGGCCAAGGTGGTGTGGGCGAAGTATGGGTTCGAGACGAATTGAGGGGCGGTCTTACTTCTGCAACGAATCGACGACTTGCTTGATCTGATCGCGCTGGCCCTCTGCGGTCGGGGCGAGCGGGAGGGTGCGGATGACGATCTGGCCGTGGGCTACGCGCTGTACGATATGGAGGAGGTCGTGTTCGTTATCGACCCAGATTTTGGCGTGTTCGTACCAGGCGAGGGACTGGTTTTGCCATTGGTCGAACGGCGCGTCCTGGTCGAAGGTGAGGAGCCGGGCGGCGGGGATGTCGCCGGCGGAGAGGCTTGAATCGATGCTGCGAACCTGGTCGGTGGCGTAAAGGCCGACCTCGATGGAGCGGTTGGAAAAAATCAGGAGCACGGCAACGGTCGCCAACGCGGTGGCGCCGCCTCCGGCAAAAATCCAGCGCAGGGCGGAAATCAAGGTGGAGGGACTCGCAGCGCTCTTGCGTTGGGCGACGGGGCCGAAATGTTGCCGCACGGCGGTGCGGAGTTCGTTGCGGCGATGGGCGGGAAGTTCCGGTTCCGTGGCCGAGACGGCCTGGGTCATGGGCACGGCGAGGCGGAGCAGGTCGTGGGTGAGCTTGAGGCGCTCGAATTCCGCGCGACGTTCGGGATGGGCGGAAAGCTCCGCAGCCAGGTCGCGACGCTCGTTGTCGGTGGCTTCCCCGGCGAGAACGCGCAGGGCTAGGTCGTTAAAGGAATCGGCATCCATATCGTTCTATCGCAAATAGGCGTTGAGTTCTTTCCACAATTTTGGGTTGGTCTGTAAATGGGTGCGAACTTTCTCGAGGCCGCGAGCAAGATTGACGCCGACGCTGCCCATGGGCATGCGGTATTTCTCGGCCAGTTCCTTGTAGGGGAGGTGGTGCATGAGGAAGTCGCGCAGGAGGTCGGCATGGCGCGGTTCGAGGCCGGAGAGGGCGGCATCGAGCAGGCGGGAAAGCTCGCGCAGATCGGTCGCGCCAAAGTTACCGGTCGGTTGCTCGGGTGGCTCGAAGCGGAGATTTTCGTCGTCCTGCATGGCGTCGAGGCTGGTGAGATCGCCGCCGCCCCGTTTGTCGGCGAGCTGGCGGCGGCGCTCGGAGATGGCCTTGCGCGAGGCGATGGTGACGACGAGGAGGCGGAGTTCGTCGAATTCGGCGACTTTGTCGACCTTGGGCAGGAGAAGGGTGAGCGCCTCGATGGCGATGTCCTCGGCCTCGGTGGGCGTGAGGGCGGCGAGCGGGTGGCGCGCGGCGGCGAAGGCGGACGGATAGAGCCGACGGAAGGCCTCGTCCCAGGCTTCGTCATCTCCGCACCGCAACGCGGCGAGCAACTCGCGATCCGTCCTCATGGCGCGAGAGTCTTACCGATGCGGCGCAGAAGGCAAGCCGCCGGGTGACCTGTTCAATCGTTGATCGATTCTTCGATCTGCTCGGTCACGACCTGCTCTTCGAGTATCTGCTCCTCGGTTTGCATCAAGGGAGCTTCCTCCGTGACGAGTTCTTCCGTCGGCTGGATATACTCGATGGGACGCTTGAAGAGCAGTAGCAGGCGGCTGGCGACGGGGGTGGTCGAGACCAATTCCCATTCCTCGGAGCCATCGACATCGAGAACGTGCTGCAGTTCCCGAGGGGTGGTTGGCGCGTTGGAAACTTTATATTCCCATCTCACAAGTCTGAGAATATGCTAAAAACTAAAAGATTGCAAATACAATTAAGGACGCAAATGACTGGTAAGGTTGGCCGTGGAATCTGCGACGGAGGGCTTCGCTTTTTTGCACGGACGACTATTCTGCAGGGATGTCGCCGCGTCCGTTTCATTCCATCCCCGGTCCGAGGGAAATCCCGTTCGTGGGCAGCGTGCACCGGCGGTTTACCGGGCCGCTGGCGTTTTTCGAGGAACTGAAGCGGAAGCACGGGGACGCGGCGCGGTTCACGCTTTTCAACGAGCGGTTCGTTCTCTTTAGCGATCCCGCATGGGTGAACGAGGTGCTGGTGACGAAGCAGCACTCGTTTCGCAAAGGGAAAGCGCTGGAGGGTGCGCGGGTATTTTTAGGCAACAGCCTGCTGGTGAGCGAGGGAGAGGAACACACCCGGCAGCGGCGACTGATCCAGCCGGCTTTTCATCGCGGGCGGATTGCCGGATACGCCCAGGTCATGGCGGAGAAAGCGCTGCAATGGACCAACGCGCAGGAAGCAGGCCGGGAAGTCGATCTCGCCGTGGAGATGAACCGGCTGACGCTGGCGGTGGTGGGCGAGACGCTGTTCGGCTCGGGGGTCGAAGCGGAGGCGCACGAGATTGCGGAGTCGCTGACGGTGATCATCGAGAATTTCAACCGGATGCTCTTGCCGTTCTGGAAATGGCTCCAGCGGATTCCGACGGAACGAAACCGGCGGTTGCATGAGGCGCAGGAACGGCTCGACGCCACCATCTATCGACTCATCGCGCAACGGCGCACGGATGCTCGGGACCATGGCGATTTGCTCTCGATGTTGCTGGCGGCGGAGGATGCGGAGAATCCGCAGAAGCGGCTGACCGATGCGGAAGTGCGCGACCAGGCGATGACCCTCTTCATTGCCGGACACGAAACGACCGCCAACGCGCTGGCCTGGACCTGGCACCTGCTCTCGCAGCACGAGGAGGCCCGGCGCAAGATGACGTCGGAGATCGAGACGGTGCTTGGGTCGGACCGGATGCCCGGTCTGGAGGACTCGGCGCGATTGCCCTACACCACGGCGGTGCTTTCGGAATCGATGCGGCTCTATCCGCCGGTGTGGGTGGTCGGTCGGCGCGCGCTGGAGGATGTCACCATCGGCGGGTACGAAGTGCCGCGCCGGACGATCGTGATCGTCAGCCAGTACCTGATCCATCGCGACGAACGCTTCTGGCCAGCCCCGACGGAGTTTCGGCCGGAGCGGTGGCTCGACGAAGCGGCACAGGCGGTGCGACCCAAATTCGCCTACTTCCCGTTTGGCGGCGGGGGACGCATCTGCATCGGGGACGCCTTCGCCTGGACGGAAGGGGTGATTTTGCTGGCCGTCATGGCGCGCCGCTGGCGATTCGAGGCCGCGCCCGATCAAGTCGTGGGATTAAATCCGACGGTGACGTTGCGCCCGAAGTACGGGCTGAAGGTGATCGTGCGGGAGGCGTGACGCTTAAACCGTGGCGTTTTCTTCCCACGTAATGCGGTGTTGCTTGGTAACGGCCATTAATTCCAGGTCGCCGAGATCCAGAAAGTAAGCGATGCTCGAATCGTAATCGGGCAGATAGTCCCACATGCGGGGCGAAATATTGTCGGTCGCGGCGGCGCAGGCCCAAATCAGGCGGGTCGATTTTTCCACCGCCTCACAACTGGCCCGCAGATTGTCGATGGGCGTGCCGTTGCCGAAATCGAGGACGCTCGACGGTCTCGGCACCGGGCCGATGACTTCCCGGATGCGGCGATAGCAATCGATAACGATTTCGTTCTCCGAATTCTGGCGGGCGTGCATCTCGAATTTGAGAAGGTTGGGAACGTCACGAAAGTTCATGGAGGGCTTGATCCTTAACGATAACCAATGAAGTTTGGAATGCAATAAACTGAAGCGGAACGGGAAGAGGTTTTTCCGGGCGTGACCAGCGGCAATTTTTCGGACAACCTCAATACAAGAGACATGAGCGTAGCCGTCAAGGATGTTTTGGCCCGGTTGGATTCGATTCTTTTGGGGAAGGATCGGGCCGTTCGGCTGGCGTTTTGCTGCCTGCTGGCGCGCGGGCACCTGCTAATTGAAGATATTCCCGGGGTGGGCAAGACGACGCTGGCCCATGCCTTGGCGCGGATTTTCGGCCTCGATTTTCGCCGGGTCCAGTTCACCAGCGACCTTCTGCCAGCGGATGTTTTGGGCAACGCCATCTTCGACCCGGTCTCGCGCCAGTTCGTTTTTCATCCGGGCCCGATCTTCGCGCAGATGTTGCTGGCGGACGAAGTGAACCGGGCGACGCCGAAGGCCCAGAGCGCGTTGCTGGAGGCGATGGAGGAGGGACAGGTCACGATCGACGGCACGTCGCACCTGCTGCCGGTGCCGTTTTTTGTCATCGCCACGCAAAATCCCCAGCGGCAGATCGGCACCTACCCGCTGCCGGAATCGCAACTGGACCGCTTTCTCATGCGGCTGGAACTCGGTTTTCCCGGACGTCGCGCGGAGAAGGAAATGCTGGCGGGCCAGGACCGGCGCGACCTGATTCGCGAGTTGCAGCCCATCGTCTCCGTGGAGCTGCTGGTTTCGTGGCAGGAGAAAGTCCGGGCCTTGCATGTCTCCGAGGCGGTGCGCGACTACGTCCTCGATTTGCCGGACAAGAGCCGCCAGATCGAGGGGGCGGGAGCGGGCCTTTCCCCGCGCGCGGGTCTGGCGCTGCAACGGTGCGCCCAAGCCTGGGCCTTCGTCGAGGGGCGCGAGATGGTGGTGCCGGAGGATGTGCAGGCGGTGGCGCCGAATGTCATCGCGCATCGATTGGGCGGGCACGGCGGAGTGGAGGACAGCGGGCTGTCGCTGACGGAAAAAATCATCCGCACGGTTCCGGTGAGATGAAACGCGAGAAGCTACGGTTGCGTCCGACGGCGCTGTGGATTGTCTTTGGTCCCGTCCTGGTCTGCATCTGGCTGGCGGCCGTGAACTACTCGAACAACCTCGTCTACGCCGTCCTCTATCTCATCGCTTCGCTCTGCTTCATCTCGCTGTTTCACACCTGGCGCAACCTGGCTGCATTGCGCGTCGATTCCATACGCGTGAAGTCCGCCTTCGCTGGGGAGGACGTGACGGTCGAAATTTTTTTGAGCTCACCGGCCAAATACCCGATTTACGGTCTGGTTTTCGCGCGTTTGGGAGAAGGCGCCGAACAACCTCAGCTCCTGCTCCGGCGTGGTGGCGGAGCGGGGCGCATCAAGCCGGGCGATACGTGTTCGTGCGAAACGGCTTTTCCTTCCTTGCGGCGCGGGCAGTACCGCTTCGAGTCGCTGCTGGTGAAGTCGTCGTATCCGTTCGGTCTTTTCTGGGCGGCCTTTGCGGTTCCGGTGGGTGCGTTCTACTTCGTCTATCCGCAACCGAAAGGCACGGAGGGTTGGCCCGAGATGCGTCCGGCGGGAGAGGACGGCTCGCCGTACAGCCTGAAGCCGGGCGACGACTTTTCCGGCGTGCGCGCGTACTCGCCGGGAGAATCGTTGCGGCATGTCGATTGGAAGGCCTATGCGCGGGGCCGTCCGCTTTCGGTGAAGCAATTTACCGGTGGCGATGGCCTGGAGCTGTGGCTGGATGCGGGGCAACTGGAGCGGTTGCCGTTGGAGGAACGGCTTTCTCAGCTGGCGCTCTGGGTGGTCAACGCGGAGAAGGCGGAAATTCCATATGCGCTGAAGTTGGGGCGGACGGCGATACCGATCGGACTCGGTCCGGCACAAGCGCGTCGCGCCCTGGAAGCGCTGGCGGTGGCGGGAATCGATCCGGCCGCAAGACTTTACTGATCTCTGCATAACAGACTGAATATGGAGAATCACGTTTGGCTGGGAAAAAGCAATTGCGCGGTTAGAATGTTAGTGTGAAGCCTGCACTCACACCTTGGTTGCGCCCCGCGCAGGGTTTCTTTGATCTCGGTATGTTCGAGGCAGCGTGGGGAAATCTGAACGACTTGGAGCCATCAGCCAAAGCACATCCCGAAACGCTCATGTTACGGTTGAAAATTTTGTTGGCGCAGGACAAAACGTATGAAGCGGCGGCCAGGGGGGCCGACTACTGCCGGGACTGGGCAAAACATGGCGATTTTTTTCTAAAGACGGCAGAGGCGCTGATGAAATTGACCGATTACGAGAAGGCCCTCGTCCTTTTGCGCAACGCACCCGAATCGCTCCGCCGAGAGACAGACTATCGCTACAGGGTCGCTTCCTGTGCGTGCCGCACCGGTCGCCTCGAAGAGGCCAAGGCAGCCCTTAGTGGATGCTTGCCTTGGGATGTCACGCTCCAACAGCTTGTGCTTAGCGACCCTGCCTTCGAGCCCCTTTGGCAAGCATACGGCCCGCTTTCGCAATTGGGATCGACAAGCACCAATCGAGGTGCCGACATCAGGAATCTCTCCGACTGGAGCAAGGGCCACTGGATTGGGCCAGGTTGACTTTCATCAAGCCCCGTAGTTCCCGACGCAAATTCAGTTCGGCGTTAGTTTGTTATGCAGACATCAATAAGACGGATCGAGGTCCCACTCGGGAAACGGGTCGGGCAACGCCTTCCACTCGGCGACTGGACGGGTGTATTCCTCTTCGGTCAGCAGACAGGCGTCGAGTTGCCGATTTAAGCCCGCGAGCAGCTTTGCCTCGCCGATCAAGACCAGTTCCTGACGGCGATCGCCATACGGCTCGCGCCAGGTTTCCTGCATCCGCTCCAGTGCCTCGGCATCGTCCGGCCATTCCTCCCTCGGCAACGCCGCCCACCAGATGCCCGCCGGGCCGCACGCATTCTGCCAACGGGTGCGCGAGACACCGCCGACGAGCAGATTACGCGAGGCCAGCCAGACGATTCCCTTGACCCGCAATAGGCCCGCGTGGTCGGCGTTGTACCAGTCCCAGAAACGCGCGGGATGAAACGGACGGTAGGCGCGATAGAGGGCGCAGGCCAGTTCCGGTTGCGGCTGACCGGTCCCGCTGGGGGGCGGTGCTTTCCGTTCCAGCGCGAGACTCAATTCCTGCGGACTGTCGGGTTGGAGCAGGATTTCCGGAGGCACTTCGCCGTAATCCGTTTCGATGATTTTCGCCTCGGGGTTGATCGATCGCAGGAGCCGCGTGCAGGCGGTGCGTTCCGCGTCGCCGACCAGATCGCATTTATTCAGGACGAGCAGGCTGGCTCCGGTGATTTGCGCGAGTTGAAAATCGAGGAATGGGTCCGGTGGGGAACTTCGAGCCGCGCGGTAAAGATCGAGCGCATCGACTACGCAGATGCTCCGGCTCAGTTCCGCCCACGGCGCAAAGGTGTCCGGCTGGCCCGGCAGCAGCCCGAAATGGCGTCCCAGCCAAGCAGCCTCCGCCGTGCCACCGACCTCGATCAGCACCTGCTCGACGCGTCCCGCTTGGGAAAATTCACGGAGACGGGCGGCGGTCCATGCCATCTGCGCCGCTTCGTCGCCAGCGGGGATTTCGAGCACCACATCCGAGTTGCGCCGCATCGCGCCGCACAGGCCGCCGAGCGCTTTGGCGTCGAGGTTGAGCGCGCCGGGATTTTCCACCAGCACGGCGAGGTGTCCGCCCCGGTGCTCGCTGATCAGGTGATGCAGGAGCGAGGTCTTGCCTGCGCCGAGGAATCCTCCGACGAGGGTGACGGGCAGGCGGCGATTCATGCCGAAGCTTAGGACGCGGGGAGGGGACTTACAATCCTCCGGGTCGGGCAAAGCGGAGGCAGTCGAGCCCGCCCGGCGCGTTCTTCGCCTGCACCAGCGAGTGGAACCGGGCGCCGAGATGCCCGGGATGCGTCAGCGTATTCCAGGTGCGGAGATTCTCCTGGATTTTCACCGGTGGACCTTCCGCGCCGCTTAATTCGTCATGCGCGATGCCGGTGAGAAATCGTTGTTGGTCGAGGAACCCCAGCGTGCTCAGTCCTGCCGTTTCCCCGGCCTGCGCCAGCGACGTAAAATCGATATGGGCGGTGAGGTCCATCTCGCCCGGTGTGCATAAAATATCGTCGACGATTTTGTGCTCGTGCCGTGCCGTTAGCGTGCCAGAAGTGCGAAATGGCGCGTAATAGATCGAGGCGGGCCAGCCGTAGTCGATGGTCACCACGTAACCTCGTTGTATCGACCGCGTCACCTCGGCGATCCAGTGCCGTGCGCGTAGATTGATCTCGGTCGTGTAGTTCTCGATGGCGGGGAGGTCCAATTCCACGATTGCCTCGGTCAGTTCCGCATCGTCGATGGGGCGATGCGACCAGACGAATTTGTCTCCCTCGATCACGACCTGCTGTTCGCACCATTCTCCTTCCAGGCGAACGATTCGTCGCACCGGAAAGGCATCGACCAGCTCGTTGGAGAAAAAGACGCCTTGCTCCACTGCGAGCGATTCCAGCGTTGGGAAAGTCGTGACGCGATCGGCAAGTTCCATCGGAATCGAGGGTGCGAGACCGGAGTCGAGCACGATGCCATACCGGACCGCGTCGAAAAAATCGGGCGTCTTCGTGCGACACCAGTCGACAATATCGCGGGCTAGTTGGCCGTCGTGTGCGCCCTGCTCGATGATGGCAAACGCCTGCGGTTTTCCGAGCAAGAGCCACATCTGGTAAAACTGCCGCGCGAGCAGGCGCCCGAAGAGCGGCCCGACGCTGACGCTGGTAAAAAAATCGCCCGATTTCCCGATGTGCGCAGGGCCGGTAGTTTTCGCATAGTAACCGAGCCCAGGGTGGTAGAGCGCCAGCTCCATGAACCGGTCGAAACGCATCGGCCCTTTCGCCAGAATCGCGGCGCGGATGATGCCCTCCAGTTCGCTCATGGGCACCAGCGTAGATCGCGCCTTCTGCCATCACACTTCAATTCCGGTGTTTCGTTCCGGGAATTTTCTTTTACACTTTCAGCGTGAGTACCGAACCCATCGTCCACGAACAACAAATCACCGCCAAGCCGCTCCGTCCGCAGGAAGGTCTCGGCGTACTCCACCTCTTTTACCGCATTAACCTCGCCGTCTGGCGGGAAAAAAGCAGCGACGACCGAGCCATCGCCCTCGATTACCTCGAGACCTTGATTGCCACGGCCCGGCAGCAACCGCAGACCCAGATCGTTACCCTCGCCATGTTCGCCCGGGCGGACCTCGGCTTCATGGTCCTCACGCCCGACTTGCACGATCTGAACGCGCTCGAAAAAAGCATCGCCAGTTCGCTCGGCCCGGATGTGCTCGAACCCGAGTTCACCTATCTCTCGATGACGGAGAAATCCGAGTACACGCAAAAGGAGGAGGACTACGCGCAGGAAATCGAAAAGAGCGAGGGTCTCGCCCGCGGCAGCGCCGAAGCGGAGGCCAAGCTCGCGGTCTTTCGCGAACGCATTCGCCATTATACCCACGACCGGCTCTATCCCGTGCTGCCCGAGTGGGAATATTTCTGTTTTTACCCGATGAGCAAGAAGCGCGCGCCGGGCCAGAACTGGTACGCGCTCAATCACGCCCAGCGGCGCGAGCTCATGGGTGGCCACATGCGCGTGGGCCGCACCTACGCGGGCCGCGTCCGGCAACTCGTCACCGGCTCGACCGGCCTCGACGATTGGGAATGGGGCGTCACGCTCTTCGCCCACGATCCCTACGAGATCAAGGCCATTGTCTATGAAATGCGCTTCGACGAAGTGAGCAATAATTACTCGGAATTCGGCCCGTTCTTTAACGGCCTGCCGCTCCCGCTCCCGGAAATCTACCGGCGCGTGTTGCTCGTTTGAGATTTGCCTGGGTGCTCGCTCCACCATGAAAATCGATTCATGAACAAGACCGCCTTTGGGATTTTTGTTTTTGTTGAATTGATGTTCCTATGGGCAATTTTAGCGGTAACTGGCCCTACTGATCGCCAACACAACACGATAGTCATCGCATTTTCGGAAGTGGTCTTCGTGGCCGACCTCGTTGCTCTTATCGTCTACCCATTTAAGAGGACGCTTTTTCTTTCGAAGGTGGGAACTTCGTTGATCTTTGCCACAGGGCTCTCGATGTTACTTTTGGCTGTAACTTGCCAGCCAAACTTTGAAATGCGCGGGATTTTTACCCAAATAAATTCGGTCACGAGCTCCGGAACCAACCCAACTCCTTAATCCATCCTCGACCATCGGTCCCCTTCTGCAATTTGGTAAATTCCGTCCCAAAATTCCGTTAATTCCGTCAAAAAATACTCCGTCGAAAAAGTCGGCTCAACACCCCACCCGCGCCAGCCGGGACTTCGGGTCGATCTCCCAATCCCCGCCTGCGTTGTCCCGAACCTCGCACTTTTCCGCCCGCCCGCCCCCGAGCGGGTGCACCACGATGCCCGAGCCCTTTCCCTGCAGCACCTTCACCAGTCGGAGCGACGGACTCGCCCCACCCTCGATCTCGATTCCCGGGCCCTCGCTTTCGGTAACGGTAACATCCTCGATCGTGCCCTGCGCCTGATTGCAGAAACTCATCCCGGTGCCTTCGGTCCGCTCGATTTGACATTGCCGGATCACGGGACGCCCCCCCTCCGAGACCAGCACCGCGATGCCCCGGTTCGCCGTGAAGCGCACATTCTCCCAGCGTCCCTTCGCCTGCGAGGAGACAAGCAGCCCGCCGCCGCTGTTTTCGCTGATTTCACCCTCCACCATGCGGGGCAGGCCGTTCTGGACACAGGAAAAACCGACCGCGCCGTTGTCTTTGATGGTACAGTTTTGCAAGGTCGGCGAGCTGTTGTCGTCGACCAGGATACCGGCGGTCTGGTTCCCCGAAATATCGCAATTATCGAAGCGGCATTGCGATTTCTGGCTCACCACCACGCCAGCCGAACCGCTATTGTTGTGGATCCGGCAGTCGGTAAATTTGCCGTCGGACGTGAGCAGGACCGTGATTCCCTGGTCGATTCCGTTGTAGAAATGCGAGCCTTGGAAAACGGGTTTCGAGCTTTGCGTGACCAGCAGACCGGTCATCCCGTTGGAAAAGACCTCGCACTCCTCGAAAAATCCCTCCGATTGTCCCGTCACCAGAATGCCCTCCTTGTGGCCGTCGTGCACCAGGCTGCGATAAAAGGTCGGCTTCGATTTGTCCTTGACCAGGACGTTCGCCGATTCATTGCCGAAAATGTCGCAGTCGAAGTACTCCCCGCCGGACTGGTCGATGATTTCGATGCCCTCGCCGTGGTTATCGAAAATCTGGCAGAGGGAAAAACGGGGCTTGCTCCCCTGGCTGTCGGTCACCCCCGTCCGGGCATTGTCGAAAATCTGGCATTCCTCGAACAATCCCTCGCCCTTCTCCGCAATCAAAACGCCATACCGTTGGTTCACCGAGATCCGGCTATGCCGGAAACGCGGATTCCCGCCCCGCCGGATCTGCACCCCGGCCACCGCATTGCTCCAGATATCGCAATTCTCGATCAGCCCGCCCCCGCCTTCGTTGACGTAGACTCCCGCCATCAACGCGTTACTGATCTTGCACGAGAAGAGCGTCGGCGAGCAGCCCTTGCCGATGACGACATGGGAGAGCTTGTTATCGTAAAAGTGACATTCCTCGAGGTAACCCTTTGCTTCCTCCTGAAAAATAATCCCTCCGGCCTTGCCCTCGAAAAAATGGCACCGGCGCAACTTCACCTCGGACTCCGCCCCCTTGACCTCCATGATGGTGGACGCTTCGCTCGTCATGTGACAGTCCTCCATGACCAGATGCCCCGATTTCAGGTCCACGGCAGGCACCGCTCTTTTGTCCCTGCCAATGATGCCTTTCAACATCAGGCCACGGAGGAAAAGACAGCCCGCCTCGAGCACCACCACGGAAGTCGATAACGATTCGAGCACGACGTCGCCCGGTTCGCCGTCGGAAAGAATTTGCAGGTTCTTTCGGATGACGAGGCTCTCCTTGTAAACGCCGGGCTTCAGGCGCAGTCGGCAGTTGGAACCGGCGTCCCGCAAGGCCTCGCGCAGTCCCGGCTTTTGTCCGCTCCCATCCGGATGGACCACGATTTCCTCCTCCGGCCTGGACCAATCGGGCACCGCCCAGCGGGAAACGAACTCCTGGGAGATATATTCTGGAACGGTCGAGATCTCGTCCGGGACTACTTCGATTTGAGACTCTTCCGTTTCCGCGGGTTCCTCGGGTGCGGGAGGCTCCGGCACCTTGGGCAAAGTCGCGGTGCGCGTCGGCGATGCCGGTTTCGGTTCCGCCGGGGTTTCCAGTTCTTTCGTCATCCGCAGCGAGGCAGTCGTGCGGGTCAAGTTGATTTCCGAGGTCGCCGCCAGCGGATCGAGCAGCCCCAGGGCAATCGCCCAACTTTCCACGCCCCACCGGGCGATGTCGCTGGAGATGGCTAGGTTTTGTTCGAGTTTCAACGTCAGCCGGGCACACGCCAGTTTCACCCCGGTGCCGCTTTGCTGGCGGAGTTGCTCTACCACGCCCGCCCGCATGCAACTCACCAAGACAAAAATTTCCCGCCGAAACTCCCCGCAGTAATCCTTGAGCATCCCGTCGCAACGCGCGGGCAGGGCAAGCAGCGATTCGCCGTATTTGGCGACAAGCTCGATCAGCACTTCGCGAGGCTTTGGACTCATAGCAGGGGGGTAGGTAGACCGATAAGCCTCCTTATCGATAATAAATATCCTAAAAGTGCGCTCAAGTGAACGAGAAACTCCCCCAAAGTAGAAACTGGTCCGGGACTGGCATGTGATTGTCCCTGGCCAGTTACTCGGTCGGCTTGTCTTTCCGTTCGGGGGATGGCGGAGAGAGCGCCTTCAGCGCGACTTGCTCGATCTTGCGATTCAGCATGCTCACCTTGTTGTGCGGAACGGCCACCGTTCCCAGCGTCGCACTGCGAATGACCGTGAAGTTCTCCGTCTCCGCCAGGACTTCGCCGAGGATGCGGTCTCCGTCCTTCAAGATCGCTTCCACCACCCGCGCACTCCGTTGCGCCTTCGGTACGGTCAGCATCCCCAGGCTGGCGTGGCGCACATAGAGCGTGTCCGGAGTCTCGGCCATGATGTCCCCCACGATCCGGTCGCCGTTGATGAGAATGATTTCGACCGGTCTCTGCGCAATCTGCGAGCGCGGAATGGTGAGAACGCCCAGTGTCCCGTGATCGAGATAAATCGTGTCCGTCGTTTCGGAAAGGACCCGGCCCAGGATCCGCTCGCCGTTGGTCAGAAGAAATTCCTTCTTTTCCTCGGCCTTAGTCAAGGAGCCCGATGTTTCGAGCGAAACCGGGGGAGTCGCAGCCTCGGGTTTGATCGTTTCGTTCTCGGGAGGCGCATTCTCGATTTTTACCTCTGCCACTGGGGCAGGCGTGGGAGCGGAAACAGTCTCCGTGGTCGGCAGTGCCTCCGGTGCACCTTCCGGCTTTGCTTCCAAGAGGGGCGGTTCGCTTTCCACGGCAACGGCTTGGGTCGCCGTCTCGATGGTGGCCGGTGGTGTTTCCAACGTTGTCTCTGTGGTCTGCGGCATCACGCTTCCCGTCGGCACCGCCACGTCGAATGACGGTGGGACGATGGCGGAAGATTCACCGTCCGGCTCGGTTGGTTTCGGTTCCGCTGGCTCTGTCGGTGCGACAATTCGGGCCACCTCGGTCAACTTTGCTTTCCGGCGCAGGCTCGTCGAGGTCGTCCCCACACCGGGAGTCGGGCCGGATTCCCGGAAAGCGTCCTCGGGTGGCACGATGAAAGAAGCTTCCTCGCTGGCTTTGTCGGCCTCCGGATTCTCGGTCGAGGCCAAATCCGTCGTTGGTACCACGCTGGGTGGAACCGATAGGATCGGTTCCGGGCTGGTCGACGCAGTGGGCTTGCCGAAAAAAGCCGCTTCCGATCTCAGCAGGATCGGTCCGGTATGGCTCTGCGGCTCGACTTGGGTCCGTTTGCTCAGTCGGAGTTTACCGGATAGATGCAAAGAGCGCAGCGGGTCTGCCTCGGCCATTTCGGCGTTGACGCCGGTGTCGCTGAAGGCTGCGGCGGGCAGCGTTGGGGTTGGCAGGACCGGAGCTTTCTCGGCCTCGCTTTCCGGGAGCGGAACCGGCTCTCCTACCTCGGTTGGGTCGGGGGTCACTGGCTCGGCTGGAAGCGGAGCGGTCTCGGCGGACCTCACTGCAGGTTTCCCCACCAGGGCCTTGGTGGGCTCGGATGCGGGTTTGAATGCGGGTGCCGGGGTTGGGTCCGGCCGCCGTTTCCGGGTCTTGAAAAAAATATCAGGCCAACGCATAGCGGTTTGATCGGATGCTCGATTTCAAAAAGATGTTCGCAGGTGCTGAATCGGTCTCGCTCGGGCCACCGTCGCGATCCGTCAGGGATAGGAGCACGTAACCTATCCGTTTCGGTCCTCAAAAACAAGGCACGCTTCCCTGCCTCGGGCAAAAACTCTTCGCCAAATAGTTCATCGAGTGAATAGACGGCATTGCGCCTGCTCTCTCTCGGTTCAATTCAAACCACCGGAAGTCGTGGCATATAACATGCTAAACCGTCGTCACCCAAGTTGTTTTTCGCCCCCCACCCGTCACTTTATTGTCACTATGCCAGAGCCCTCGGGAAGTTATGCCTCGTCGAATCTCGTGGAAATTTTACGGATTTTGATGGTTACCAAGCAAACCGGTTACCTGAAAATCAAGGATGGCGAAAACGAGGGATACATCGCGGTCGAAAACGGCGTCATCGTTAATGCCCGGACCGGCCCCTATACCGCCCTCCATGCGCTTTTTCAATTCGTTGCATGGCGCGAGGCCAGATTCGATTTTCACGAGCGTCCCATGGCGATAGACTTGTCGAAAGATCTCGCCGTTTACGACCCCAAAGTTCTGATCGCTGGTATTGCCGCCAAAGTCGACGAGATGGCCGCACATAAAATCTAACCCCTTCGGTCGGGCGTTTCTGGTTGTCGCTTGCTCTCGGTTTCGACTCAACGAGCCGAAAATCGTCAATTGCCGCCGATATTTCTGGAAACCTCGGCGTAACTCACGGATTAATTCCTTGATCCCCATTGATCAGGACTCTCGCCAAACTCTCCCTCAAGCGTCGGCACACTGCCCAATGGCTTCGGCTCAACTCGCCGAAACCAACACCACCCCCACGCACGTCAGCACCACTCCCGCCCATCCGCGCCAGTCTAGCCGTTCCCCGAGAAAAGCCGCCGCCCCCAGGACGATAAACAGCGGGCTGATTCCCTCGAACGGCATCTGCTTGCTCAGTTCGACTTGATGCATCACGCCCAACCAGAGCAGGAACCACACGGTCATCGTCGCGATGCCGATGACCAGCGTTCGGATCCATCCCCGCGCGAGTTCTCCGCCGTGCTCGCGCCGCGACATCGCCCGCTTCAGTAAAATCTGCCCCGCCACCAGCGCCAGTTGCGAAACCACGATGAGCACCCACGCCGTCACGCTCATACTTTTTCCTCCGCTTTTGCCACCGAGTGCGCCAGCAACACAATCCCCGCGACGATGATCGCAATCCCGCTTCCCCGCAGCAGCCCGATCGTCTCGTGCAGAAAAAGCCACGACCCGATCGGCACAAAAATATGTACGCCGTTCGTCAGCGCGAAGGCCAGCCCCAGCGGCAGAAAGCGCAGCGCATAGAGCCACCCGCCGAAGCTCCCCACCAGTGCCACGATGCCCAGCCACGTCCAGCCCGAGCCCAACTCCGCCACGCCCAGCCAGCTCCACACCGAATCGTTCGCCGCGCTTTGGTCCGCCCCGATCTTCAGCAGGATTTGCCCCGCCGCCGTCAGCAAAACGGTCAAAAAAATCTGGAGATACGGATTCCAGAAAAGTCCCGGCGTCGGCTTGGGCAGCGGTTTAAAGGGCAATGGATTGTGCATGAATAAAATGGCCGGAAGCCGAAATTCCCGACCGGTCGGGGAGTGCTCTCACGCTCCCTGCATCTGACGCGACTCAAGCGTCTTCGCGATTTTGATCGCCCGTTCCGCCATCACCGACCGGCTCTTCTCCGGCAGCGACCGATCCAGAAATCCCAACGCATGGGGCGGCTTGATCACCCGCA
>CAJCII010000126.1 GCA_903970335.1 Bacteroidota bacterium
TTTCTTTTCATCATCATGCTGCTCGACCTGGCGACGGTGGAAAAAATACCGCGGCAGAGAATCCAGATGATTTGTTCGCTGGCGCTGGCGCTGGGTTTTATCTATCTGGTGGCGCGGACGCTGAACGAGAGTCCGGGGGGATTCACGGCGGTGAAGACGTTGAGTGCGCCGACACAGGCGGTCGATTTTCCGAGCAAGGACGCGGAGCAAATTGCAGCGGACAAGCACGACGATACGCATGAAATCGGAAAGCTTTTGTTTACGACTTATGTGGCTCCTTTCGAGGTGACCAGCCTGCTGATTCTGGTGGCGACAATCGGGGTAATCGTGATGTGCAAGCAGGAGCCGAAACGACTGTCGACGCGGGAAGAGATCACGCGCGAAGCACCACCGATTGTTCCGGAAAAGGAAACCACCTTCACGCGCTGAGCCATGGAAATCACCCTGAATCATTACCTGGCGGTGGCGGCGACGCTGTTTGTCATCGGACTGATGGGCGTCATGATGCGCCGGAACCTGATCATCATTTATATGTCGCTGGAGATGATGTTGCAGGCGGCGAACCTGACGCTGGTGGCGTTCAGCCGGTTCAACGGCCATCTGGACGGACAGGTATTCGTTTTTTTCGTGATCACGGTGGCGGCGGCGGAAGTGGCGGTGGGGCTGGCGCTGATCGTGGCGCTGTTCCGTTTGCGGCAGACCACCCAGGTCGATAACCTCACCACCCTCAAGTTCTAGGACCATGGACCAATACATCGCCTGGTTTCTTCTCCTGGCTCCGCTGGCCGCCTCGGTAACGATTCTGCTGCGTTTGTACAGCCCGAACGGGGCGATTTTCGCGTCGGTCGGCTCGGCATCGCTGTGCTTTCTTATCGCATTGGGAATCGCCTGGGGTGGTATTGTGGCACCGACGCCATGGATGTGGATCTCGCTGCCGGGGTCGAATGAATCGCCCGGACTGGAGATCGAGATTGGGATGATCTTCGATGCCCTGTCCAAGGGAATGCTGCTGATCGTGACGGGCGTCGGGCTGTTGGTGCACATTTTTTCGATCGGCTATATGGCGCAAGACCCGGGCCGGGCACGTTTTTTCGGCGGGCTCTCGATTTTCATGTTCTCGATGACGGGGATTGTCGTCTCGACGAACCTGATTGAGATGTTCTTTTTCTGGGAGGGAGTCGGTCTGAGTTCGTATCTTCTGATCGGGTTCTGGTTCACGAAAGAGAGCGCGGCGGCGGCGGCGAACAAGGCCTTCGTGTGCAACCGGCTGGCCGATTTCGGTTTTATGATCGGCATCCTGACGTACTGGATCTTGATGGGCACGGTGTCGGTCAAACCGATCGATCTCTCCAATAGCTACCATCAGAACGCGGTGTCGCTTCCGCGGGTGGTCAGCATCCTGACTCCGGAGGAAATTGCCGCACACACCGGGACGGCCATTTCCGTGCGACACATCGGCGGGGTCAACCTCACCTCACCGCTGCTGCTGACGATCATGGTGCTGGGGCTTTTCGGGGGGTGCGTCGGCAAGTCGGCGATGTTTCCGTTCCACGTCTGGTTGCCCGACGCGATGGAAGGCCCGACGCCGGTCTCGGCGCTGATCCATGCCGCGACGATGGTGGCAGCGGGTGTTTACATGCTTTGTCGCGTCTATCCGCTTTTGCTTTTGTCCACCTTTGGGCTGGAGTTTATCGCCTGCATCGGGTGTTTCACGGCGATTTTTGCGGCGCTGATCGCGGTGCAGCAAAACGACATCAAGCGGATTCTCGCCTACTCGACGCTCTCGCAACTCGGCTACATGGTCATGGCCGTGGGTTGCGGCGGGCCCGATGCGGCGATGTTTCATCTGACGACCCATGCGTTTTTCAAGGCGCTCCTGTTCCTGGCGGCCGGTTCCGTCATCCATGCGTTGCACGAAGAACAGGACATCTGGAAGATGGGCGGCCTGGACAAAAAAATCCCGCTGACGTACTGGACTTTTCTTCTCGGCATGTTGGCGCTGATCGGTTGCCCGCCGTTTTCGGGGTTCTTTAGCAAGGACTACATTTTGGCGGACGCCCATGCTTTTCACCCGGCTTTTTATTGGGTCGGCGTGGCCACCGCCTTTTTGACCGCGTTCTATATGACCCGGCTGGTGGTCGTGGCCTTTCTCGGTTCGGCCCGGAGCAAAGCCGCGGAGCACCCGCACGAATCGCCCCTCGTCATGACCATCCCGCTCATCATCCTTGCGGTTCTCTCGGTCGGCAGCGGCTTGTGGGGCTTTTGGAGTTCCGATTCCGGCATGAAAAACTTCTACCATAACTGGGCGATCAACCTGTTCAGCGACACCGATCCGATTCCGAACAATGGCCATTTCATCACCGTCCCCGAAATCAACACCGGGATCGAATTGGGCATCCCGTTTGCCGCCGTCTTCTTCGGCGCTTTGCTTTCCTATTATCTCTACCTCGATCGCACGACCGATCCTCTGCACATTCGCCTGCTGGCGCGGAAATTCTATGTGGACGAATTGTACCAGCGACGCTTGGTGCGCGGACAGCAACTGCTGGCTGGGTTGCTCAACTGGATCGATGCGTGGATTCTCGACGGATTGATCCTGCGCGGCGGCGCTTATATCAGTGTCGGCTTTGGCGAGGTGTTCCGGCTGTTCCAAACCGGTAGCCTCCAGACGTATGCCTTTATCTTCACTCTCGGCGGCGTCCTGCTGATTTATTTCACCCTCTTCGCCCACTAACCGATGAACTCCTTCTCTCCGCTCATCGCCTTGCTTCTCATCCCACTTGGGGCGATTCTGTTCATCATCGCCAAGGCGCCCGCGCGCATGACGGCCCTGGTGGCCTCCGGATTGAACCTGGCCATTTCGCTCCTGCTTCTTTTAGACTATCCCGCTGCGCAGGGAAGCTATGCCTGGGAAATGAATTTTCCCTGGGTCAATCTACAGGGTTTGCCGCCCATCCGGCTGCATTTCGGAGTCGACGGAATCAGCCTGCCGCTGGTTTTCCTCACGGCCATCGTTACGGCGGCGGCCATCGCTATTTCGCCCGGCAACATCCGCCGCAGTTCGGAATACTATTGTTACCTGCTCCTGATGTCGCTCGGGGCAATGGGCGCTTTTATTTCGCTCGATATCTTCTTTTTCTACATTTTCCACGAATTCGCCCTGATTCCCACGTTCCTCCTGATCGGCATCTGGGGCGCGCAGAACCGGCAGTTCGCTTCGTTCCAAGTCACCATTTATCTGATGGCAGGCAGCCTCATCCTGCTGGCCGGTTTGGTCGCACTGATCATGACGCTTCCTCCCGAGGCGCGCACCTTCGACATGATCGCGCTTCAGTCCTATCTGAACGACCACCCGATTGCAGTGGCCACGCAGAACCTCATCTTTCCGCTGCTGCTGGTCGGCTTCGGCATTCTGGTGGGACTTTTCCCCTTCCATTCGTGGGCACCGCCGGGCTATGCGTCCGCCCCTCCCGCCGCCGCGATGCTCCATGCCGGCATCCTGAAAAAATTCGCGATTTACGGTATGATCCGCATCGCCATACCGATGGTGCATGATGGCTTCGAGGCGTGGCTACCCGTGCTGCTGGCGCTTCTGGTCGGCAACTTTCTTTACGCGGGACTAATCACACTCGCACAGAAGGAACTGCCGACGATGATCGGATTCTCGAGCATCATGCACATGGGCTATCTTTTCCTCGGCGTCGCCTGCTGGAATACCATCGGAGTCAGCGGGGCCGTTGTGCTGATGGTCGCACACGGTCTTTCCGCGGCGCTGCTTTTCGGCCTGAGCGGGGAGATCACCCAGCGCGCGGGCGAAAACCGGTTTGCGGAAATGGGCGGACTGGCCGAGCGGGCACCGACGCTGGCGGTGTTGTTCAGCTTCGCTTCGATGGCTGCGATGGGCGTGCCGGGGCTTGCGAATTTCGCCGGTGAAGTAATGGTCTTTTTCGGGTCGTATGCCGCGATCCTTCCGGTGCTCGGTCCGGGCTACGCGATCATTGCGATTTACGGGACGGTGCTCACCGCGATTTTCCAACTCCGCGCGATCAAGAGCATCTTCTACGGCCTGATGCCCGCCCGTTACGAGCCTCGTGCCGCCGTAGCCGCGACGGCAGGCAGCGAAGGAACTCCGGCGGCACCCGGTATGACCGATACGAGCGCCCTGGCCGAACACGCGCCCTACGTCCTGCTGATTCTGGCGTCGTTGGTCATTGGCTTCATGCCGTTCCTGTTGCTTCACATTGTCGAGCCGAGCGTCTCGCTGCTGCCTCATCTCAAATAACATGATCCCGGCCTCCGATATCGCCTACTTCGCCCCGGAACTGATCCTCACGATCTGGGCCATGGGGCTTCTGCTGGCTGAGGCCTTTTTCTCTCTGGAACCCCGGACCATCACCTCCGGGGCGCTCGCCGGGATCCTGGCCTGCTTCCTGGTGACGGCTCTTTTCGACGCGACGCCGACCCTCTTTTGGAGCGACATGTGCAAGTGGGACGGCGCGGCCAAGTTCTTCCATCTCTTTTTCCTGGCGGTCGCCGCGCTGGTCATCTGGATGGGCGACGAGGTGCAGGAACCGGTTTCGCACGGACGGGGCGAATTCGTCGTGCTGCCTCTTTTCACCACCGTTGGGCTGATGTTGCTGGCCGCGACGAACGATTTCATGCTGCTGTTTATCTCGCTGGAACTGGCCACGATTTCCTTTTACATCCTGGTGGCCTACCAACGCCGCAACCTGACCGCACTGGAAGCGGGCGTCAAATACCTGATCCTCGGTGGACTTTCATCGGCCTTTCTGGTCATGGGCATCGCCTACCTTTTCGGGATCACGGGATCGACCCGCTTCGACGCCATCTTCAACTGGCTGCACGGCCACCACGCACTGCAAACCGGCGTAAGCTTTGGGATGCTGCTGGTGCTGACCGGTGTCGGCTTCAAGATTGCCACGGTGCCGTTTCACAGTTGGGCGCCGGATGTTTACGAGGGCGCGCCGAATTCGATTACCGCTTTTCTATCGGTCGGCTCGAAAGCGGGCGGGCTGATCATCCTGATGCGTTTGGTCCTGGGCATCTTTGATACCGAGAGCGCCGCTGCCGTGTGGATACCGGTCCTGAGCGTTGGGGCCATCGCCTCGCTGCTGCTGGGGAACCTCTCCGCGATCCCGCAACGCAATCTCAAGCGGATGCTCGGTTATTCGAGCATTGGACACACCGGGTTCATCCTCGTCGCGGTGATCGGCGCTTCGGTTTCGCTTGCGGCCTCCCCCTACCCGACCGACGCCGCGACCGGACAAATTGCGGTCACGGTCTATCTGGTGAGCTATTTGCTGGCCACCTTCACCGCTTTCATCGTGCTGGCCGTGCTGGAGCGGCGGTTGCCGGGACTGGAGATTCATCATCTCGCGGGACTCTCGCAACGCTCGCCCCTGTTGGCTGCGGCTTTTGCGCTTTCGCTGGTCTCCCTGGCCGGAATACCGCCCCTGAGCGGTTTTATCGCCAAAGCATTGGTAGTGCTGGTGGCGTGGAATCGGGGACTCTATACGCTCCTCTTTTTCACCATCTTCGCGGCAGTGGCTGCGCTTTACTATTATCTCGGGCCGATCAAGGCGATGTATTGGTCGGAGCCACTCGATGAGACGCCCATCCGATTGAACCGCGCGACCAGCGGCGTGCTGACCGCGCTGATCGTACTGCTGATCGTTACCGGCTTCTGGGCGCAGTCGATTTCCGCCTTGGTCAACGGTTCGAACTTGTCGCCGAACGCAACGCCCGCCGCGCCGGTCGCGCTGATCCAGCATTGAGTCCGGTTGACGATTGCGTGAATCGCCGAAAAGAACGTCGTGATTAGTCCGGCCCTTAAATTCCGTCTCTGCCTCGGAGGGTTCGTGATCGCGGTGCTGCTGAAATACTGGCTGGTATGGCAAACGGAAATCGTCGATGCGGTCGACGACCCGCACGAGTACGTCCTGCAGATTCTCTACCCGGCGAACGGGGGCCTCTCCTACCCTCCGGGGACTGGACTCGTGGGTCAGCTTTTCCGTGAGGTCGGTATTCCGTTCCGTCTCGGCATCGAAACGGCTTTTGTCGTCGCCACGATTCTCGTCGTGCGCGCGCTTTTTTGCTGGCCATGGCAGAGTTATCTCGCGCTCGGGCTTTTTCTTCTCACCCTTTTCGATACGGCACCGGTCGAATTGTTTTCCCATCTCTACTCCGATCAAGTCTGGTTGATCGAAACGATGCTGGGCCTTGCCCTGTTCGTTCTGGCTTTTCGCGAAGAGGGCAAAATCACGTGGAGCTTCCTGCTGTTTGCGGTCGGTTTTTTTGGACTCTCCGAGATCACCCGCAGCGTAACCATTCCGCTAATCGCCGGAACGAATCTCTTTGCGCTGCTCGCGCTGACCCTGACATTGGCGAAGTACCGCTCGAAAAAGCTCAAGCGGAACATGGACCGTCTGGCCCAGACGATTCCGACACTCCTTGCCGGGGCCCTGATCGTTTATGGAGGCATGAGCCGCTATGACTACATCCATCACGGTTACACGGGCATGTCCTATATCGACAGCAGCGAATATAAGAATTTTTACCTGAGCTTGCAGTCGGTCGGCGATCCCAGCGGCGTGAAGTATTTTCCGATCGACGAAGACCGGCGGAAGCTTATCGCGCAGGCGGGACCGAATTCGGCCTGGTTTATCGGTCAACTCGAAGCCAACGGCTTCTACAAGCAGGCGGGGCAGAACCACTATGGCCGGTACGACATTCCGGCCGGTTGGTTCCATTGGGCGACCTTCGCTGCGACGATGAAGGACGGCGACTACATGAAGGCCTTCGCCATTTTTCGCAGCATCGAGGATGAGATCGACACCGCGAACCAACAGGGAAAGATCAAAGTGCGTTCCATTGCTCCCCTCCCCGACGCTCGTCTCGGCATTGTGATGAGTGCCCTTCCGACGGGACTTCGCCTGACCATCCGACGAACTGTCCATGAACCGGCACCGAGCGCCTTTGCCGGTCCGGGCGGTCCTTCTCGCTACGTGAATCCCGAGTTCACCAAGGCCCTCACCCGCAGGACCGTGACGGAAAGCCCTCTGCGCGACAACGTGTGGCAAAATCTGGCCCGCGTTTATGCCTGGATTTACACTCGGGCGACATTTTTTCTCTATGTAGCCGCGCTGGCTGGGTTTTTAGTTGCACTGGCGAGACAGTGGAAGAGGATCGAGGAATTCTCACCGAAGTTCATCGCGCAACAACTCTTCAACATCCTTTTTATCGTCTTTTTCCTCTGGTATGCGCTTTTCGACGCCTGCGGGATGCCGGTGACCTCGCGCTACATGATCCTGAATCACGTTCTGCTGCCACTCCTGATCGGTTATTTCGCAAGGGCAACAGAGCGACTGGTTCGAGGCGAGACGGAACTCTGAATCAGGCGGCGCTTTGACATGATGCGGAAAACATTCTAAATAGAGCCATGTCCAATGGCACGGGTCCCGGCTCGGCAGGAAATGTTTTGGCGGCGATTTGCAGCTTCTTTCTTCCCGGTCTGGGACTGTTGGTCCAAGGGCGCGTTTTGATGGCGCTGGTATTTTTCGTTCTGGCAGGACTCCTTTGGTGGATTTGCATGGGTTGGATTATTCACGTTTGGTCGTGTGTCGATGCGGCGGTTTATCGTGGTTGATAAATCGTCGGGGCCAGTCGAAGCTGGTGGTGCCATGAGCGATCTCGAGATTTGTTATCTGCCTGTCCAGTGGCGCAATCTGGATCCCGAGCGGTTGAATCGGTCGGCCTGTGCGGTGATCGATGTCATCCGTGCCACCTCGACCATTGTCACGGCATTGGCGCACGGCGCGGCAGGCGTGGAACCGGTGGCCGACGTGGGCGATGCCTTCGTGCGGAAGGCGCATGACCCTCAGGCGGTTTTGGCCGGGGAGCGGGGTGGGGTGCCGCTACCGGGCTTCGATATCGGTAATTCACCGGAGGAATTCACCGCCGAGCGGGTCGGGGGAAACAGGGTTATCCTGACCACGACCAACGGGACCCAGGCACTGGCGGCGTGCCGGGAAGGACGGGCCGTCGTCACTGCGTGCCTCTTGAATCTCGACGCCGTCGCCGCGAAACTGCGCGAACTCGGGTCACCATGGATCATCCTCTGCGCGGGGCACAACGGCGGATTCGGGGTCGACGATGCAATCGTGGCCGGCGCTCTGGCAGAGGCGTTGGACCAGGACCATGCCTTGGTTTCGCTTTATCGCTCGGTCGGAAAAAATGTCGCGGAGACTTTCCACGGATGCCTGGCCGGTTTGGAGCTGGAGAAGGTGGGGATGGGAAAAGACCTCGACTATTGCGCAAAACGGGACGTCTTTTCCCTCGTGCCAACGCTTGGCCCGGACGGCGTGCTGACTATTTAGTCGCAACGACCGAATCGGACGTGGAAGTCGCCGCATCGGCGACCTTCGGGTGGGTGAGAGCCGAGACCCCGTCGAACCACTTCTTGTAGTCGGCCTCGGTATCGACGACGAGTTCCGCCCTCATGGAGGAGTGACCGTTGCCGCAGAGCTGGGCGCAGACGATGTCGTAGGTACCGGTCTTGATCGGGACAAACCAGAGAGGAATAACCGTGCCGGGAATGGCATCCTGGGCCGAGCGCATGTTGGGAATGCAAAAATTGTGGATCACGTCCTTGGACGACACATCGACGATGCAAGGCTTGTTCACCGGGATGTGCATGGAATTGCGGGTAGTGATGTCGTCCTGCCCGTCGGGGTCGGTGGGATCGAGGCCGAGCGAATTGCCGGTGTTGACGAATTTGATGTTGGCGCGACCGAATTTACCGTCCGGGCCTGGGTAATGGAAATTCCAGAGGAATTGCTCGCCGACGGCACGGATGTGAATGACATCGGGGCCGGTCGGAAATTCGGCAATGCGATTGGCCCAGATGGGTGCGGCAAATGAAAGAAGCAGGACGACCTCGAGAACGAGGACGCCGCCCTCGAGCTTGGTCGGAAGGTGGCTGGTGGCACCGACATAACTTGCCTTGGGATTCTTTCTCTTCTGGAACCGCCAGAGCGTATAGAAGTAAAAGGAACCCCAGCCGACGAAGAGCACGAGCATGAACCAGTGGAGCATTTCCAACATGCTGTCCATGGCAAAGCCATGTTCGGCGGCATTCGGAGTGATGCCGAGGGCTTCAATGAGGAGGGCGAAAGTCATGTCGAATTAGAGTGAGGTTCCGGGGTGGGGATCGGCTTCGTCATGGCTCAATAATTCCTCATAATCGGGCAGAGGATGTTTGGCGCGGTAGGCCAGATAGTAGCCGAAACCGGCGACCGCCCCGAGCATGATGAACATCAGGATGGTCATCGCGACGATTCCCCAAGTGGCGGCGACGCCCATCTTACTGCCGCTCGTGTCTCCATAGCAGGCCGCGCAGGCCATGGCCTGTCCGCCGGAAGCGATGGTCAGGACAACAACCAGGCTGACCAGCGCGATGACTCGGGGAAATAGGATCGATTTCATGCTCGTTTGGTGAATGACTCAATGAATGATTAAGCGGCGGGTTTTCTTCAGGAAATAGACTTCGTAACCGACAAAAGCGAAGGCCAGCAGGATGGAAACGAAGCCCGCGATGAAATATCCCGTACCAACGGCATCGGGACTGGTAAAGCACCAGAAGGCGAAATAGAGCGAGATGCTCATTCCGGCGAAAATGATGACTTGGTGCAGGAATTTAAGGGACATGGGATCAGTGGGCCGGAGGAATCGATTTGGGTGGGGTGAAATCCTGCTCCTGGGTAGGAATCGAACCGGGAATCGGGTCGCCGTACTTGCTTATGGGCGAGTCCCAGATGGAAAGGACGACCATGCCGCCGAAGAAGAAAACGGTAAAGGCGAGGGTGCGGATGACGAGGGAAAAACTGCTGAGCAGCCAGTTGAAAAAGAAGGCGATGAGGACAACCCGGGCCATGCCCAAGGGAAAGATGATCCAGTAATTATTGGCGGAACTTAGCTCGTAATTGGCGACCGCAAACAAGATCAGCGTGAAGAAACCGGCGAAGAACCAGATATTTTCGACGGCATGTTGCTTCGCGTGGGCGATTTCCTCCGCAGGATCGTGCGCGTGCGTGGCCTGGTCGGCGTGTTCGAGATGGTCTGCGCTCATGGGATTAAGATAGCGGTTGGGCGGGGAAGTTCAAAATCAGGTGAGATAAAGGATGGGGAATACAGTGATCCAGACGAGATCGACGAAGTGCCAGAAAATGCCGGTGACTTCGATGCGATTGGAAAGCTGTTCCGGGTTGCGTTTGTAGAGGCTCGACCCGATGGTGAGGAAGTAGGTCATGACCACGATACCGCCGATGATGTGGAGCGCGTGCAGCCCGGTGACGGTGAAGTAGATGGCGAAGTAAGTGCCGTAAGCGGGGAGGAAATTGCCTGCGTATTCGATATCGGCCTTGTTCAGGGTGAAGGTCTGCTCCTCGCCACCGGCAACATCGGTGCCCTCCGGTGCCTTATAACCGACGGGGTGGAAGTTCTTGATCGGCGTAAAGACATAAGTATCGGCGGTTTCTTCTTTCCACTCGCGGTCGCCGGTGACCTCGTAGACATGCTGGGTGGGGATGGGAACGACCTGCGCATCGATCTTGTTGAGCGCATCCTGATACTTTCCGATCGACTCTTCCTTGATCTTGAAGCCCCAGTGATCGTACTTCGTTTTGTATTCGATGCCCTTAATGCTGAGGAAGACGAGGCCGCAAACAATGGTAATGCCGAGAAAGAGGCGATACTGGTTGAATTTCCGTTCCTTCAACGCGACCCAGGCATAGACCATGGTAATGCTGGAGATGATGAGGATGAGCGTGTTGGTCAGACCAAGGGGAATACTCAGAACGTGGGCTGGCCAAGTACCGTCTTCCGCCCCAAGGCGCATGAATAAATAGGAGGTAAAGAGCGCTCCGAAGAGCATGACTTCAGAAGCAAGAAAGAGCCAGATGCCAAGCTTGCCGTTGTAAAGACCGGTATCCGGACGCGCGGTGAGGGTATAGGGGATTTCCATGAAAAGAGATTAGTCGAGAGGGGGTAGGCCGATAATTTCTTCCGTTTCGGGCGCAGGGCCGGAAAGAGTCACCGTCTTGGCCGGAACGGAATATGGCTCGGATTGCGGGGTGAAATCGGTGGGATGCCCCGGCACGCTATATTCGTAAGGACCGCGATAAGCCACCGGCGGTTTGAGGAAGTTCCCGTGAGGCGGGGGCGAGGGTGCGGACCATTCGAGCGTGGTGGCTTCCCACGGATTGTCGGAGACCTTGCGACCGTATTTCCAACTAAAGCAGAAATTAATGATGAAAGGAATTTGCGCCAGCCCCATCAACCAGGCGGATTCCGAAATGAAGACATTCCAGTGCAACACGGCATGGTTGAGATTATCGTAGGTCGCGCCGCCATCGTACATGCGGCGATGCATCCCGGCCATGCCTTGAAGAAACATGGGGAAGAAGACGCAGTTCATCAGGATCATCGTCGGCCAGAAATGCAGCTTGTTGAGCGTCTCGCTCATCATGCGCCCGGTCGCCTTGGGGTACCAGTAGGTGATTCCGGCAAAGAGAGCGAAGATGGTGCCTGGCGCAATGACGTAATGGAAATGGGCGATGATATAATAGGAATCGTGGAGGAAGGTATCGGGCGCATTGAATGCGAGCGGAATACCGGTCAGACCGCCGATGCCGAAGAGCGGCAGGAACGCCGCCGCCCAAAGCATCGGAGACGTGAAGCGGATCGAGCCACCCCAAAGCGAGATGATGAGCGAACTGAGGATCAGAATGGTCGGCACCGAGATGATGATGGTGGTCAACTGGAAGAAGGAGCTGACCGCCGTGCCCATGCCGGTGAGATACATGTGGTGCGCCCAGACGATCATCGAGAGGAAGCCGAGAACGAAGAGACCGTAGACCATCTGGTTATATCCCCAAAGCGGTTTGCGGGCGTTGTTGGCGACAACTTCGGCAATGATGCCGAGACCGGGGAGAATCAAGACGTAGACCTCGGGATGTCCCAAGAACCAGAAGAGATGTTGCCAGAGCAAGGGGCT
>CAJCII010000127.1 GCA_903970335.1 Bacteroidota bacterium
CCCGCCAAGATCAATCTCTATCTCCACATTCTCGGGCGTCGCCCCGACGGATTCCACGAACTCGAAACCCTCATGGTGCCGATCTCCCTCGGCGATACGCTCGACCTCGATCTGATTCCGTCCGGCATCGCGTTCACCTGCTCCGATCCCACCCTCCCCGATGCGCGGGACAATCTCGCCACCCGAGCGGCGCGGCTCTTTCTCGACGAATTCGGTCTGACCACCGGCCTCCGCATCCATCTCGAAAAAAACGTGCCGGTCGGCGCGGGACTCGGCGGGGGCAGCAGCGATGCCGCCACCGTGCTCCTGGCCTTGCGTCACCTCACCGGGACGGACTGCACCGACGGCAAGCTCGCCGAACTGGCAGCGCGCCTCGGTAGCGACATCCCCTTCTTCATCCATCGCACCCCGGCCGTTTGTCGCGGGCGTGGCGAAATCATCGAGCCGGTACGGCTGGCGGAAAGCTTGCAGGGACTGCTCGTCCATCCCGGCTTCGGCGTCTCGACGCCGTGGGCCTACAAGACCTATGCGCAAAATCCGCAGAAGGGCGTTCCGGGCCGGACCTTCGCCGACTTCACGTTGCGCAACGACCTCGAACCGCCGGCCTTCTCGAAATACCTCTGGCTGCCCACGGTGAAGAGCTGGTTCCGCGAGCAGCCCGAGGTCCTCGACGCCCTGATGAGTGGCAGCGGCAGCTCGGTCTTTGCGCTCACCGCTTCCGCCGAGGCCACCGCTTCGTTGGGTAAACGCTTCCGGGCCGAGTTCGGTTCCACCCTTTTTATTGCGCCATTTAACGCCGATACCGCCGGGGCTTGGGCGCTCTCGCTTTTAGCGCGGGACAATTCGCCCCGAGAGGTATAGGCTTAAGGATACCTCCCATGTCGCCCAAAGGTTATCTCTCCCTCGTTCTCCACGCGCATCTACCCTTCGTCCGCCATCCCGAGTACGAAGACTTCCTCGAGGAGGACTGGTTTTACGAGGCGATCACCGAGACCTATATCCCGCTCGTCAACATGATGGACGGCCTCCTTCACGACGGCTGCGACTTCCGCCTCACCATGTCGATCACGCCGCCGCTGGCCGCGATGCTCGGCGACCAGCTTTTGCAGGATCGGTACGTCAAGACCATCGACAAGCAGATCGAGCTGGCCCACAAGGAAATCAACCGCACCAAGGGCGACCACCAGTACCACGAACTCGCCTGGTTCTACCTGCACCGCTTCGAGAATTGCCGCCACGTTTTCGTGGATATCTACCACCGGAACCTACTGACGGCGTTCAAGAAATTCCAGGACGCGGGCAAGCTGGAGATCATCACCTGCGGCGCGACCCACGGTTACCTGCCGCTGATGAACGAGTACCCCGAGGCGGTGCGAGCGCAGATCATGATCGCACGCGACCATTACCGCGAGTGCTTCGGTCGCGACCCGCGCGGAATCTGGCTGCCGGAATGCGCCTACACTCCGGGCATCGAAAAATTTTTGCAGGAAGCGGAAATCCGCTGGTTCGTGGTGGACACCCACGCGATCATGCACGCGGAGCCGCGTCCCCGTTACGGGGTCTTTGCGCCGCTCTACACGCGCTCGGGTCCGGCGGCCTTCGGGCGGGACATCGAATCGAGCGTCCAGGTCTGGTCGTCGAAGGAAGGCTATCCGGGCGACGTGAACTATCGGGATTTTTACCGCGACATCGGGTACGATCTTGATTTCGAGTACATCAAGCCTTACATCCAGTCGAACGGGTTGCGGAAATTTACGGGCCTCAAATACCACCGGATCACCGGCCCGGGCGGCTGGAAGGAACCGTACCGGCCCAACGTCGCCAAGGGAAAGACGGCGGAGCACGCGGCGAATTTCGTCCACAACCGGAGCAAGCAGATCGAGCACCTGCACGGGATGCTGGGGATGAACCCGATTGTGCTGGCACCGTACGATGCGGAGCTTTACGGCCACTGGTGGTACGAGGGTCCGGAGTTCCTGAACTACGTTTTCCGCAAGGCGCACTACGACCAGACGATATTCAAGACGACGACCCCGGGCGAATACCTCTCGAACTACTCGACGCAGCAGATGGCGACGCCGAGCGCGTCGTCGTGGGGCGCGGAGGGCTATTACAAAGTGTGGCTGGACGAACCGAACGCCTGGATTTACCCGCACCTGCACACGGCGGCGGGGCGGATGATGGAGCTGGCGCGGACGTACCGGGACTGTTACGGACTCTACGACCGGGCGATGAAGCAGGCGGCGCGCGAGTTGTTGCTGGCGCAGTCGAGCGACTGGGCGTTCATTATGAAGACCGGGACGATGGTGCCCTATGCGGTGAAGCGGACGCAGGACCATATCCTGCGGTTCACCCGGCTCTACGAGCAGATCAAGAGCGACACGATCGACGCCGATTTCCTGGGCAACTGCGAGTGGCGGGACAATATTTTCCCGAACATCAACTGGCGGTATTATATTTAAATTGCCGATCGCCTAGACTTTTGGCGTGATCAACCGAAGCTTGGGGAAATAGGTCTGATAACGCGTCGCATCCCGAGTCAACAGAGACATGCCCGAAATGACAGCATGTGCTCCGATGTAAAAATCAGGCATGGGGGAACGGCGTGTTCCTCCGCGCGCTCGATATTGCAAAAAACAGCGGCTGGCTAGAAATGCAGCCTCCCACGGCAATTGGCTACGCAAAAATTTGGCTGTCGGGAGTATGGCATCAACTTCTTCAATCGTTTCGTAAACCTGACGGAACAGCGTGCAAATTTGATCTGCGGACAGCTCAAGCTTTTGGTCTTCACCGTTTTTCATGACCGAGCTGCGGATATACGTGGTTACAATGTCCTTTGCAGCGTTTAACTTGGCTTCACGACTGACTCTGTCTTCCATAATAACGTGTTCCTTTCCTCTTGAGACGATACAAATGCTGACGTTATCGTATCATCCCGCCAGGTTTGCGTGAACGGGAA
>CAJCII010000128.1 GCA_903970335.1 Bacteroidota bacterium
GATCGAAAACTTCTTCCAGCGCATTAAAATCTATAAGCGTGTCTCCACTCGTTATGAAAAACTCGCCCTCACTTTTCTCAATTTTGTCCTCGTCGCCGCCGTCTTCGACTGGCTTAAATCATTTTGAAAACACGCCCTAGACTCTTTGTGGCGAATGTCCTTGTTGGCTATCGAGCGCCCTTGTCTCAATTCTTTCGTGAAAGCAAGGCGAAGGAGCTTGAAACCAAGGTGACCGAAACGGTGGATAAACTTATCGAATGCTATAATTTCTCAAAAGAAAACGAGCTTCGAACCGTACTCATTCGGAGCTGTTTGATGAACATGGATTACCTGACCATGTGGACTCCTCCCGATAGTGAGCGTTACAGGTTTTCACTAAACGTAATACAAGTTGTCGTGCTTTTCATCTTGCTGAAGTACGGCGGCGCTTCGTTTTGGGTGGCATTTAGCGTGGCGATGTTCCCCATAATTTTTTTACAGATACTTATGCGCAAGGTGATTTGGCGTGGACAGCGGCGTGCCATGCAAGAGGAAGCAAAGGCGCAGGCAGATCGATCCGTAGGAATTAGGGCAAGCGGTCCCTCGATAAACTCAGGATGACAGAGGGGGCTAGCGCGAAATAGAATTTCGTGAGGAACAAGGTGCGTTCCCAAGTGCAACTTGGGAAGGAGGGGGAAGACAAGCGGCAATGGAGTTGCGCTGACAATAGCGTTCCCAAATGGAGTTTGGGAACGAGGCTCCTGCGGAGGGCAGCAGGTACCGTCGCTCGGAGATCGACGGTTACCAGCGGGAGGGTAAGGTCGGGATAGTGAAAGAAGCAGTGCGGGTCCTGCGATTGTAGGGCAACTCCCATGAATTTCCTTTTCGCTCCCTTTGTCTGGCTGGTTAAGTGTCTTGCCCGTTTCACCCGCGCCGTCATCGGCGATATTGCGTGGCATCCGCCCGCGTGGGCGGAGAAGGTGAAGTCGAGTGTGGGGCGACGTCCGAAGACGGTGGCGGGGTCGTTGGTTGGGCTGGTCCTTCTAGTGGCGGGTGGGGTGTGGGCGTGGAATTGGTACACACATTTGCCGAAGCCGCCGACGGTGGACTGGAGCGTCAGCATGGCGGCGTTGCCGGACCCGGACACGGAGTTCGTGGCGCAAGACCTGACGCTGACCTTCGACCGATCGGTGGCGAGTCTCGACCTGATCGACAAGGACGTGACGGCGCAGGTGAAGATGACGCCGACGATCAAGGGGAAGTGGTCGTGGTCGGGCGGGAGTCAACTAGTGTTCGAACCAGCGGAAATCTGGCCGGCCGCGACGACGTACCGGATCGCGCTGGCACCGGAATTATTCACGAAGCACGCGCGAATGGAGACGTTGACAAAGGAGTTTCACACGGCGGCGTTCTCGACGGAGATCAGCGATCTGCTGTTTTACATCGACCCGAAGAACCCGGCGACGAAGCAGATCACGGCGACGCTGACGTTCTCGCATCCGGTCGATCACGCGAGCCTGGAGCAGAACCTGAGTCTGGCGACGGAGAGCGGAGCGCAGTTGTTCAAGGACTCGGCCGCCGCGACGGGACGCTGCACGATCACGTACGACAAGCTGGACCGGGTGGCCTATGTGCGGTCGGCGAACGTGGAGGTGCCGGGCGAATCGGACCATGCAATCCTGACCGTGCCGGACGCGGTGACGACGACGGCGGGTGGGGCGCACCTGGCGGATGCCGAGACAGCGCAGGTGGTGGTGCCGAGCATGGCCGATCTGTTTCATATCTCGTCGGCGGCCACGACCATCGTGACGAACAGCCAGGGCGAACCGGAGCAGGCGCTGGTGCTGACGACCTCGGTCGGGGTGAAGCCGGAGGAGCTGGCGAAGGCGATCCATGCGTGGATTTTGCCGAAGCACAAGAAGAAGGACGAGGACCATGCCTGGACCACGGGCGAGATGGATGCGCAAATCCTGGCGAAAGCGACGGCGGTGGCGCTGACCGCGGCACCGAGCGAGGAGGAGTACGCGACGCTGCATTCGTTCAAGCTGAAGGTGCCGGAGAATGCGTATGTGGCGGTGGAGGTCGACAAGGGGCTGGAGGCAATCGGGGGATTTCGGCTCGCGGGGAAATTCGACTCGGTGAGCCAGATGCCGCCGTATCCGCGCGAGGTGCACATCATGCACGATGGATCGCTGCTGGCGCTGAGCGGGGAGCGGAAGCTCTCGATCCTGAGCCGGGGCGTGGAGCAACTGGAGTTTCGGCTCGAGCGGGTGACGCCGTCGTCGATCAATCATCTGGTGAGCCAGTCGGACGGGAATTTCCAGAGTCCGGTTTTCAACAACTATAATTTCGACGAATCGAACATCACGGAGCGGACGATCCGGCGGCAGGGGATCGTGGACACGGACACCGCGAAGAACGATTACTCGGCGCTCGATTTTTCGGAGTTCGTGAACGACTCGGACGCGAATCGCGGGAAGCTGGGGCTTTTCATCCTGCGCGTGCTGGGGCGGCAGCAGGGCGACGACGGCGGTTATTACCAGCAGGACGGGAGCGTATTGCCCGACCCGAAGAGCCATCCGCCGGACGCGCAAAGCACGGTCTACAAGAACGGCGAGGCGTTGGACCCGACGGAGGGGGACACGATGCTGGCGGACCGGCGGTTGATTCTGGTGACGGACCTCGGGATCATCGTCAAGGACAACGCGGACGGGACGCACGATGTCTTTGTGCAGTCGATCAAGACGGGAGAGCCGGTGGGCGGGGCGCAGGTGGAGGTGTTGGGCAAGAACGGCATCGCGGTGACGACGGCGGAAACGGACGATGCGGGCCGGGCGACGTTGCCCGCGCTGGGAGACTTTACGCGGGAGAAGCGACCGGTGGCGTATGTGGTGAGCCGGGACCAGGACGTTTCCTTTCTTCCCTTCGGGCGCGAGGACCGCGAGCTGAATTTTTCGCGGTTCGATACGTCGGGGGTGACCGGACTGGCCCCGAACGACCTGACGGCGTTTGTCTTCACGGACCGGGGCATCTATCGGCCCGGCGACGAGGCGAACCTGGGGGTGATCGTCAAGCAGCGCAACTGGCAGGGAAAGCTCGATGGGATTCCGCTGCGGCTGGATGTGGTCGATCCACGGGGGACAACGGTGCAGAGCCGGTTGCTGAAGCTGAACGCGAGCGGATTCATCGAGGCGAAATTCCCTACGCGGGAGACGTCACCGACGGGAAAATACGAGGTGGACTGTTACCTGGTGAAAGGGAAGGACGACGCGACGCTGCTGGGCTCGCAGACGCTGCGCGTGGCGGAATTTTTGCCGGACCGGATGAAGATCAAGGCGACGCTATCGGCGAATTCGCCGGAGGGCTGGGTGACGGCGAGCGGACTGACGGGGAAGGTGACGCTGGAGAACCTGTATGGGACGCCGTCGGTGGGGCACAAGGTGACGGGGAAGATCACGCTGAATCCGTCGCAGTTCAGTTTCGAGCGGTATCCCGATTACGTGTTTGTCGATCCGTACCTGGACCCGAATGCCCCGCGTAAATCGCACGAGCAGGACCTGCCGGACCAGACGACGAACGACGCGGGCGAGGCGACATTCGATTTGAGCATGGCGAACATGGAGCCGTCGGCGTACCAGATGTCGTTTTTGGCGGAGGGGTTCGAGAAGGAGGGGGGACGCAGCGTGACGGCGGGAGTGGAGGTGTTGGTCTCGCCGCGCGCGTGGCTGGTGGGGGTAAAGCCGGACGGGGACTTCGATTACGTGCACCTGGGGAGCAAGCGGATGGCGAACTTCCTGGCGGTGGATTCGCAACTGAAACCGATCGGGGTCGACCGGCTGAAGTTGAAGCTGGCGGAGCGGCGCTACGTGTCGGTCTTGACGCAGAAGCCGAACGGGAACTACGCGTACGAGTCGGTGTTGAAGGAGATTCCGGTGAGCGAGGAAGCGGTGACGATTCCGGCGGGGGGACTCGACTGGCCATTGAACACGACGCAGCCGGGCGATTTTGCGGCGCGGCTCTACGACGATCACGGCGACCTGGTGGCTGATGTGCGTTACTCGGTGGCGGGGACCGCGAATCTGACGCGGTCGCTGGAGAAGAACGCGGAGCTGACGGCGAAATTGTCGAAACCGGAGTACCTGCCGGGCGAGGAAATCGAGGTGGAGATTACCGCACCGTACACGGGTTCGGGTCTGATCACGATCGAGCGGGACAAGGTCTACACGCATGTGTGGTTCCAGGCGAAGACGACGACGACCGTGCAGAAGATCGCGCTGCCGAAGGATTTCGAGGGCAACGGGTACCTGAATATCGCGTTCGTGCGGGCGCTGGACTCGAAGGAAATCTACATGAGCCCGCTGAGTTACGCGGTGCTGCCGTTCAAGGTGAACCAGGAGGCGCGGCACACGCAGATTGGCATTGAGGTGCCGAAGGTGGCGCGTCCGGGCGAGCCGCTGGAGATGAAGATCTCGGCGAGTCGTCCCACCGAGGCGGTAGTCTATGCGGTGGACGAGGGGATTCTCCAGGTGGCGCGGTACACGCTGCCGGACCCGCTGGGGTATTTTTTCCGGAAGCAGGCGCTGGAGGTGGGGACGCGGCAGACGGTGGATTTGATTTTGCCGGAGTATTCGATCGTGAAAGAGGTGTCGGCGGCGGGCGGGGACTCGGGCGAGGACGCGCTGGCGCATCATCTCAATCCGTTCAAGCGGAAGCACGATGCGCCGGTGGCGTACTGGTCGGGGATCGTGGAGATCGGGCCGGAGGCGAAGACGTTCACGTACAACGTGCCGGATTATTTTGCGGGGACGCTGCGGGTGATGGTGGTGGCGAACACGGCGGAGGCGGTCGGTTCGGCGCAGAAGACGTTGCAGGTGCGGGGTCCGTTTGTGATCAGTCCCAACGTGCCGACGTTCGTCGCGCCGGGGGACACGTTCGACGTGAACGCGGCGGTGGCGAATAACATCGAAGGCTCCGGCGCACAGGCGCAGGTGAACCTCGAGATCCAGACGAGCGACGGTCTGGAGGTGGTGCAGAAACCGGAGGCAGGGACGACGATTGCGGAGGGGCACGACGCGAGCGCCCACTGGTTGTTGCGGGCGAAGGACAAGCTGGGGAATGCGGACATAACGATCACGGCGGAGAGCAACGGGACGAAGTCGAGCCTGGCGTCACACCTGAGCATTCGTCCGCCGGTGCCGTACCTGACGACGCTGACGACGGGCTACTTTAAGGACGGAGAGAAGCGGATTGAGATTACCCGCAAGCTGTACCCGGAGTACCGGAAGGTATCGGCGCTCGTGTCGCCGCTGCCGCAGGGACTGATGCGCGGCCTGGGAGAATATCTGGAGCACTACGAGTATGGCTGCACGGAGCAACTGGTGAGCAAGGCGTTTCCGACGCTGATTCTTAACGAGTCGATGCAGCAGGGATTGCCGAGAGCGGAGGTGGCGAAGAAGATCGAGCAGATCACGGATGTGGCGGCATCGCGGCAGAACGACGACGGGGCGTTCGGACTCTGGTGCGCCGTGTCGGACCTGCATTTCGATCTGCCGTCCGCGCACATCATGCACTTCCTGACCGAGGCGAAGGACCAGGGGTACGATATTCCGGACGACCTGATATCGCGGGGGATGGCTCACTTGCAGCAGGACGCGAACGGCACACCGGGGAATTTCCGCGAGGCGCGGAACCAAGCGTATGAAATCTATATCCTGGCGCGGAATGGGACGGTGGTGACGAATGCGCTGGAGCACAATCGCGACTGGTTCGAGCAGAACGCAAAGGACTCGTGGGGCGACGACATCGCGGATGTTTACGATGCCGCGACCTATGCGTTGTTGCAGAACCAGGACCAGGCCCGTGCGCTGCTCCAGCGGTTTCATTTGCAGAATCCGAAAAACCGCTGGCCGGAGGAAGAGGTCGATTACGACGACGATCTGGGACGGAGCGCGCAGTACATCTACCTGCTCTCGTGTCAATTCCCGGAGAAGCTGAAGGCGCTGAGCCACGACGATTTGATGACGCTGGCGTATCCGATCATCGACGACGAGTACAACACGGTCTCGTCGGCGGAGGCGATCCTGGCGCTCGATGCGTACGGTCGGGCGATGAAGCAGAGTTTTCTTTCGAGCAGCCTGGAGATCGATCAAGTGGCGGGCACGACGACGAAGAAGCTCGACCTTGCGCCGGGCTTTTATCCGGAGGCGACGTTTGATCGTGACACCGAGGCGTTGGTCTTCAAGCAGGCACCGGGGCAGAGCAGTCTGCTGCCCGGTTTGTTCTATCAGGTCAGCGAGAGCGGCTTCGACCAGACGACGGTAACGCAGCCGATGAGCGACGGCCTCGAGGTCTCGCGCGAGTATCGCGACAAGGACGACAAGCCGACGACGACGGCGAAACTAGGCGAAGAGTTGACGGTGGTATTGCGCGCGCGGAGCACGGACAACCAGCAACTGGCGAATGTGGCGATCGAGGACCTGTTGCCGGGCGGCTTCGAGATCGTGGAGGAGTCGGTGCACACGGGCGCTTGCGATTATTGGTCGGGCATCGACTACGTCGATGTGCGCGAGGACCGGATGCTGGCCTTTGGGTCGATTGGCGTCACCGAGACGGAAATCAAATATCGGATCAAGGCGACGAACCTGGGCACCTACACGATTCCGCCGCCGCAGGCCGAGGCGATGTATCACCAGAAGGTCCGCGCGCGCGGAGTTTCGGGAACGCTGACGGTGACGAACTAGGACGAACCGGAGATGAAATTGCGCACACGTATTCGAAGGCTTGCGATCATCGGGCTGAAGGCCGGGCTAATGCCAGCGGGGGCGTTTGTGCTGGTGCTGGTTTTGGTGCCGAAGCCGCATCTGCTCGACGAAACGAGTTTTTCTCCGTGCTACGTGGATCGCAATGGCAAGCTGCTGCATCTGGCGCTGGCGGAGGACGACCGGTACCGCGTCTACGTGCCGCTGGAAAAAATCTCGCCGCAGTTGATCGAGATGACGTTGCTGCACGAGGACCGCTATTTTCACGAGCACGCGGGGTTCAATCCGGTGGCGTTGGTGCGGGCCTGCTGGTCCGACTGGCGCGGGGAGGGGAGACGGCTGGGCGCCTCGACGATCACGATGCAACTAGCGCGGCTGCATTATCATCTTAATACGCGGACGTTCGCAGGTAAGTTGTGCCAGATCGTGGCGGCGATGCATCTCGAGTGCCACTGCTCGAAGCGCGAAATTCTGGAGGCGTACCTGAACCTTGCGCCGTACGGGCGGAACATCGAGGGAGCGGGCGCGGCGAGCCTGATTTATTTCGGGAAGGAACCGAGTGAGTTGAGTCCGGTGGAGGCGATGACGCTGGCGGTGATTCCGCAAAGTCCCGCACGGCGCTCGCCCGGTACGGCGAAACACGATCGGGCTCTGGTGCAGGCGCGGAGCATCCTGCTGACGCAGTGGCTGGATTCGCATCCGGAAGACGGGCGGCTGCGGAGCGTGCTGGCCATGCCGCTGGAAATGAAACTGCCGCGGGATCTGCCTTTTCGCGCACCGCATCTGGTCGAGGAGATGATGCTGCGGGAGAGCACGCCCCGAGCGGAGACGCGGCTTTCGCTCGATCTGGCGATGCAGGACGTGCTGGAGCGGCAGATGACGCAGTACCTGGCGGCGAGGCAGGCGGACGGTTTCAAGAATGCGTGCGCGCTGCTGATCGATGACAAGACGATGGAGGTGCGGGCGGCGGTCGGTTCGGCCGATTTTCGACGGGTGGACATCCAGGGGCAGGTCGATGGCCTGCGGGCGCAACGCTCGCCCGGCTCGGCGCTGAAGCCGTTCATCTACGCGCTGGCGCTCGACGAGGGATTGATTCATCCGAACACGCTGCTGAAGGACGCGCCCGCGAGCTTCGACGGGTACGATCCGGAAAACTTCGACCACAATTTTGCGGGACCGATCAAGGCCACCGATGCGCTGGTGCAGAGCCGCAACGTTCCGGCGGTCGACCTGGAATCGCAGCTCGATCCGCACCGGAATCTCTACACGTTGCTGAAGGACGCGGGCATCCACGGGCTGCAACCGGAATCGCACTACGGGCTGACGGTGGCGTTGGGGAGCGCGGAGGTATCGCCGGAGGAACTGGGGACGCTTTACGCGATGCTGGCGAATCGCGGCGAGCTGCGTCCGTTGCGCAAGGCGCTGGACGATCCGGTCGAGGTCGGTGCGCCGCTGCTTTCGCCCGAGGCGAGTTACCTGACGCTCGACATGCTGAAGGACGCGGTGCGGCCCGACGCGGTCGATGTTCCGCTCCTGGCCCGGGAAGCGCGACCGGTGGCGTGGAAGACCGGCACGTCCTTCTCCTATCGCGATGCGTGGAGCGCGGGGGTCTTCGACAACTACGTGCTGGTGGTCTGGGTGGGGAATTTCGACGGCACGGTGAATCCTGAGTTTGTCGGGAGGACGGCGGCGGCTCCGCTGTTATTTTCCATCATCGATGCCCTGCGGGAGCGCGCGCCCGTACCAACGGAGACATGCTTCACACTGACGCCCGACCTGAATTTGCGGCAGGTCGATCTCTGCGCGGTTTCGGGCATGATCGCGGGGCCGAATTGTCCGCACAAGGTGAAGGGCTGGTTCATTCCCGGCAAGTCGCCGATCGCAGCCTGCGATGTGCACCGGCGGATTTGGGTCGATCGTCGGACTGGGTTGCGGTTATCGAGCGTTCCGACCGATCCTGCGACCGCCCACGCGGAGGTCTGCGAGTTCTGGCCGTCCGATCTGGCGAAGCTCTTTCAAGCGGCGGGGCTGCCACGCGTTGCGCCTCCCGATTTCGCCGATACTGCGAACGCGGTGACGGTGGCCACGGAGTCGGGAAAAGGCCCCAGCATCGTTTCGCCCAAGCAGGGGCTGATTTATCATGTTCGCGTCGGTGCGGCAGCGGATGAAGTGCTCAACCTGGAGGCGACGGCGGAGACGAGCCACGAGCGGCTGCACTGGTTTATCGATGCCACCTACCTGGGCGTTGCGGAGCCGAGCACGGCGTTGCTTTGGAAATTGCAACCGGGGCGGCATCTGATCCGCGCGGTGGACGATGCGGGCCGGGCGGATTCGCGGGAGATTATGGTCACATCCGTCGAGTAGCAGTCACCACGCACTGCCATCCAATCCACAGATCGCAATTTCCGTCTGACCGGGGGCGAGCCAGCGAAGTCCTTCCCCATGATGAATCGCGTTGGGCAGGCCGAGCCAGGGCTCGATGCAGTAGAAATCGGAGTCGGCGGACTGCGTCCAGGTGGTGACGGCGTACCAAGGGACGGAATCGGGATGGCCGAGATCGAAGACGAGGCGCTGGCCGGTTTTCGAGTTCGACCAGGCGAGTCGCGTGTCGAGGGGGCGGATTTGAAAGCGGTCGATGAGGGTGGGATCGTCGAGGGGCAGCCATTCGGAGGCTGCCGTCTCATGCACGATGGAACCGTCCGGCACCTGCCTGCCCCAGGAGGCGCAGGGCAGATGGAGCGTCCAGTCGGCCCGGTTTTGGTGCGGCAGGGCGAAGTAGAAATGATGGCCGGCGTAATAGGGCAGGGGCTGGTCGCCGGTGTTGCTCGTCTCGAAGCGAATTTCGAGGAGGGAGCCGGGTTGCAGGCGGACGACGACATCGAACTGAAACGCGAAGGGATAGAAAGCCCGCGTGGCCTCGGAATCGGTCAGGCGCATCCGCACCCTATTTTCATCCTCGCCCGCGATGACGGCAAATGCCGCGTCGCGGGCGAAGCCATGCTGAGGCATCGGGCGCACCGTACCGGCGGAATCGCGCCAGAGTTCGTTTTTGCCCTCGACGAAATGGCGGGCGAGGAAAGGAAAAAGGACGGGGTTGCCGCCGCGCACTTTGAGGATATTGCTCCAATCGGCGTCGTCGGGCCAGGTGACGATCTCGCGTCCGGCCCGTTCCCAACGGAGAAGCCGCGCGCCGTGGTCGGGCGAGACAAGCACTTTATTTTCACCATCGGACAACTCGACCATCGGTTGGTTCTGGAAATGAAGGGAGCTTTTCATATTAATTATGGTATGTCCTTGAAGACTATGCCGTCCGAGCCGATTGTCAGCACCGATGCGATTGCCGCCGCGTATGCGGAATGCACCCGGCTGGCCCGTGCCCATTACGAGAATTTCCCGGTGGGCAGGCTGGTGCCGCGCGAGATGCAGCCGCACGTCCATGCCGTCTATGCCTTTGCCCGCCATGCCGACGACCTGGCCGACGAGGGCTACGCGGGGAGCGCGCAGGATCAGGGCGCGCGCGATGTGATGACGCCGAAGGAGCGGCTGGCGGCGTTGGACGACTGGGAGCGGCAGTTGTGCGCGCCACGCGGCACGCCGGGACTCCACCCGATCTTCGTCGCCCTGCATGAGACGATCCGCGAACTCGGTTTGCCGCGGAGCCTCTTCACCGATCTCCTTTCCGCCTTCAAGCAGGATGTGGTCAAGCGCCGCTACGCGAATTTTCCGGAGGTGCTCGACTATTGCCGACGCAGCGCGAATCCGGTGGGGCGCCTCGTCCTGCTCCTTCATCGCATCCGTGACGAGAACCTGCATCTGCTCGCGGACAAGATTTGCACCGGCCTGCAACTGGCCAATTTCTGGCAGGATGTGGGCGTCGATCTGGAAAAAGACCGGATCTATCTCCCGCAGGACGATCAGGCCAGATTCGGCGTCGCCGAGGAGGCGCTCTTTGCCCATCGTGCCGACGACAACTACCGCAAGCTGCTGGCGTTTCAGGTCGCGCGGACGCAGGAGATTTTCGATCAGGGCGCGGCGCTGACGAAAAAGCTGCGCGGGCTGTTGCGGATCGAAATCCGGCTGACCTGGCTCGGCGGGACAACCGTCCTGCGGAAGATCGAAGCGTTGCAATTCGACACGCTGAACCACCGCCCAAAGATCGGCAAGGGCGACATGGCGGCGCTTTTTCTCAAGGCCTTGGTGACATGAGCGAGACCCCCGGACCCATGCCGGACCTGCCCGGCAGCGAGGCGATCACCCAGTCGAGCAAGTCGAACCTGGCGCTCTCGTTCGCGGCGTTGCCCGAGGCGGAACGTCGGGCCATGTCGGTCTTTTATGCCTTTTGCCGCGTGGTGGACGACGTGGCCGATTCGACCGAACTGCCCGTCGAGGAAAAGCGGCGTCAGCTCGGCGAATGGCGCGAGGAGATTCGCCGTGCGTATGGCGGGGAACCGCGGACGCCGCTGGGGAAGGAGATCGCGCAGATCGTGCGCACCTACGGGATTCCGCAGGATCCGATGGAGGAAATTCTCAACGGAGTGGAAATGGACCAGGCGATCGAGCGGTACCCGGATTTCGCGCTGCTGGACCGCTATTGCTACCGGGTGGCCAGCGCGGTCGGCCTGGTCAGCATCGAGATTTTCGGCTGCCGCGATCCGCGCTCGCGCGAGTATGCGGTGGCCCTCGGCATGGCCTTCCAACTCACGAACATCCTGCGCGATGTGAAGAAGGACGTATCGTTCGGGCGCATTTACCTGCCGCAGGACGAGATGGCCTGGTTCGGCGTCACGGAGGCGGAGATCGTCGAGGGACGCTTTACCGGGAAGATGCGGCAGTTGTTCCGCTTCCAGCATCATCGCGCGCGGCATTATTTCGCGAAGGCACACCGGTTGATGGTGCCGTCGGACCGCCCGAAACTCATCGCGGCGGAGATCATGCGGGAGGTCTACGAAGGGCTGTTGAACGAAATCGAGCGCCGCAACTTCGACGTCATGCGCGAACCGGTCAAGCTGGGCAAGCTGGCCAAGGCCCGGCTGGTCCTGCGCGCAAAGAGCCGCGAGAAGCGCGCCCCGGCCCGGCCTCCTGCGCCGAAAAAAGTGGTCGTGCTCGGCGCCGGTTATGCCGGGCTGGCCGCAGCGAACGAACTGGTCCTTCGCGGGCACGACGTGACGTTGCTCGAGGCCCGGGCGCTGCTCGGCGGACGCGCCCATAGTTTCGTCGAGCCGAAGACCGGCCTCGTGCTCGACAACGGCCAGCATGTCCTCATGGGATGCTACCATGAGACGCTCGGGCTGTTGCGGAACCTCGGCGTCATGGATCGACTCTACGCGCCGCCCTCAATGAATGTCCCCTTTCTCAGCGAGCGCGGGGCCAGCTCTCTCGCGGTGACGGCCCCGCCCCCGCTCCATCTCCTCTCGGCGCTGCTCGGTTTCGGCGAACTGACCGCGACGGACAAGCTGGCGGCCATCGGGCTGGCGGTGCGGCTTCGCCTGGGCTTCGCTCCGTTGCCGGACGAGACGGTCTCGGCGTGGCTCGCGCGGTGGAAGCAGACACCGAACCTGGTCCGCGCCTTGTGGGAACCGCTCTGCATCGCGGCGCTGAACGAGCCGGTGGCCACGGCCTCGGCCCGGCTTTTCGCCACCGTCGTCCGGCGTTCGTTTCTGGGTGGCGCGACCGATTCGAGCATCCTGCTCAGTCGCGTCGGGCTGAGCGAACTTTTCGCGCCGGAGGTGCGGAAGCTGCTCCAGATGTGCGGCGGCACGCTGCGGCTCCAGACGCCGGTGGCCGGCCTGGATTTCGCTGGTGGAACGCTGCGCGGGATCAAGCTGGCCGATGGCTCCACGCTGGCACCGGAGGCGGTGGTGAGCGCCCTGCCGTGGCATGTGCTGCGGGCCTTTCTGCCCGAGGAGAGCAAGCTGGCGCAGGCGTGCCGCACCATCCGGGACGCGCCGATCGTCAGCCTGCATCTCTGGCTGGACCGGCCCATTTTGGACGAACCATTCGTCGGCCTGCTCGATTCGCCCGTGCATTGGGTCTTCAGCCGCGAGCGGATCCACGGTCCCGACGCCGGGCCGAAGGGGCATGTCCTCACGGCCGTGGTCAGCGGCGCACGCGATCTGGTCGAGCGGAGCGCGGCGGAACTCGAGGACTTGACGCTGCGGGAATTGCGCCGCTTTTTACCCGCAGCGAAGGAAGCGCAGGTCGTCCACCGGATGGTCTACAAGGCCCGCAGCGCGACCTTTGCCGCCACCCCCGAGACCGAGCCGGTGCGTCCGGGGCCGACCACCGCGTGGTCCAATTTCTGGCTGGCCGGGGACTGGACGGACACCGGCCTCCCCGCGACCATCGAGGGCGCCATCCTCAGCGGACAACGCGCGGCGCGGGCCGTGGATGAGGCGTAGCCTCGGTCCCTCTGGCTTGAAACATCGTTGCTCATCTCCCAGACCCAACGGGGCATCCCAACTCCAGCCTGAGGCACCCGCCCCAAGTATTAATGAACTCCACAAGCCAACCATAGCACCCGAGTTGCCAAAAAAATAAACGCAGAAACAGCTTCTCGGCTACGAACACACCACCAGCGCTCTGCTTCACCAGTACGCCTACAATTACGACGCGGTCGGTAATCGCACCGCCGAACAAATCGATGGCGTGGTCACCAGTTCGTCGTATAATAATCTCAACCAACTCACCGGCCAGAGTCCCGGTGGCGCTATGATCTTCTCCGGCACCGTCAGCAAATATTCCACCGTCACCGTTGGTGGCAACCCGGCCTCGCTCGATGCCAGCAACAACTTCCGTGGC
>CAJCII010000129.1 GCA_903970335.1 Bacteroidota bacterium
TCGAGGGCGATGCCGTTGAGGCGGTTGCGGATTTCGTGGATGAGGGCGTGGAGGAATTTCTCGAATTCGTCGCGCGGCACAGTGGTCGTATCGGTGGGTTCGGTGGAGGCCATGGACGGAATTCGGGTTAGTCGTTTGGAAGATTGATCGAGCAGTCTGGAGACCGATATAAACAACCGAGGGGAGAAGGAGTTTCGCTCGAGCAGGGAGTATTCCCAAAATCCTGCGAAGGGCGGGAGTTTGGCAACGACGGGTAGATGATCTCGCTTTGCGGCAGGGCGGAAGGCGGCTATTGGTTCAGGATGTCCGAGATGAATGTGTCCCAGAGCGTGCCAGCGAAGGGGAAGGTTTGGCGGTCGCTTTGGGTGGTGGCGCTGCTCTCGCTGGTGGGGCAGTTGTGGATGTGTCAGTTTTTTTCGTTTGGGCAGCGGGTGCCGGTGACGATCGATGTGAATCCGTCGAAGCTCTGGACGCTGGCGTACCATTATCCGCCAACGGGGTCGTTCCAAGTCCTGAACTGGCTGGGCGAGGCGGCGCTTCCGCCAGCGTTGAATCCACTGAGTTTCGCGGCGGCGCATTTCGGGATATGGCTCTTTTTTACGTTTTACGCCCCGGCGCTGGCGACTTGCGGTCTGCTGGCGATGGCGGTTTTCTTGCGGGAACTGGAATGTCCGCGTCCGGCGGCCTTGTTTGGGGCGGTGATTTACGCGTGGCAGGGAGACGTGCTGTCGTTCATTTTTCCGGCGCATTTCGGGTACATTACGACCTGGCCCTTTTTCGCGCTGGGGGCATGGGGGGCGTTGCGGGCACAGCGGTTGCGGCACTGGGGTTATGCGGTGATCAGCGGGGCGTGTTGTGGGCTTATGGTGGAATTGCAGCCGGACCGGGGCGGGATTGCGTGCTTGCTGGTGGCGGGGCTGTACGCGGCACCGGTGCTACGGCGAGCGGGTGGGGAGGCATGGTCGGCACTGCGCTATGTTAGGGAACTGCGGCACCTGGCGCTATGCGCGGGCGTGGCGGCCCTGATCGCGCTCGCGTCGTTGCTGGCGTTGTTCCAGAGCAATATTGCCGGGGTTAAGCTGGGGGGGCAGACCGGGCGGGAAGAGACGTACAGGTTTGTGACACAGTTTAGCCTCGGTCCGGCGGAAACGCTGACGTATCTGGTTCCGGGGCTATTCGGATGGCACGTGAACAGCGTGGACGGACCATACTGGGGATGGATCGGGGAAACGCTGGACTGGCCGAACATGCCGAACGGTACGCGGAACTTCAACCTGGCGATCAGTACGACCGGCACGGTGGCGACAGCGGTGATTTTGCTCGGGATCGGGTTGTTTTTACCGCGGCGTCTGCTGGGGACCGATCCACTGACTGCGCGGCAGCGTTTTTACGGGGAGACGCTGCTAGCCATCGGCGGAGCGGGGCTGATTCTTTCCTGGGGATGGCATACGCCGCTCTACCGGCTGGTCTATTTGTTACCGTTGATGGACAAGTGGCGGGACCCCTTAAAGTGGCTGGAGTGGACTAACTTCGCGCTGATCGTACTGAGCGCCTTCGGGATGCAGGTCCTGACGCAGTCGTTGGACGGGAGCACGCCGGAGGGCAAAACGGTGCGGCGACGGCTGGCATGGTTTAGCGGTGGGCTGCTCTTGTTACTGGGAGCGGGATTCCTGGCGAGCTATCCGGTGGCGATTGTCCTGGCGGACTTGTTGCAGAAGGAGTACTTCGCGCCGGTGGCGGTTGCGAATATCATGAGCACGCTGCATACGTCGCTGCTGGTGGCGTTGGCGGTGATGGCCTTGTTTTGCATTTTGCTGCGGTTGTTGTGGAGACCGGGCTGGCTCCGGCAGGTGGAGTTGCCGAACCCATGGCTGAACGCGGCGTGGCACCGCGCGCTGAAGCCGGAGACGCTGCCCATGACGTTGGCGCTGGGGACTGCGGTGCTGGGGGTGGCGCAATTGTGGTGGGTGGCGACGCAATTCGTCCGCCCGGCGGACTTGCACACGTTGACGGACAACAATGCGTTGCTGGAGCAGTTGCAGACGGAAGGGAACACGGTGCGGGCGAGCGCGGCGGCGGAGGATCCCTTACTCAATATGTTGATGCTGAATCAATTCTATGCCGATGGAATTTCGTGCCTGGATATTTCCGCAGCGTCGCGCATACCGGACGATATCAACGACTATTTCCGGGTGCTGGACCAGAACCGGGCTCGGCTCTGGTTTCTCTCCGGGGTGAAAAATGTCGTGGTTCCGCAAGACTACCTGAAGAAGATGCGGACCGTCCCGGAGATCGTGCGGAATATCGAGCGAGCCGAAGGTTATACGTTGGAAGAGACGGAGTCGCCGGACCTGCCATCCCATGCGATTGTGACGATGCGGGACTACATGGCGAAGGCGAGCCTGGTGCCGACGGCGGAGATCATTCCGGACCAAGAGACCCTGCTCAAGCGGCTGAAAGACCCGTTGTGGAATCCGCGAGCAAGCGTGTTGCTGAGCGCACCGCCGGGGCCAGTCCCGCTTGGGAAAGTGGGTACGGTGGAGACGGACGATTTGGTGTTGCAGGCCTATACGCCGACCGAGATCGCCGTGTCGGTGAGATCGAACATCGGCGGATATTTGTTGATCAACGACCAGTACGATCCGGACTGGGAGGTGGAAGTAAACGGGGAGAAGGCGCCGTTGTTGCGGGCGGACTTCATCATGCGGGCGGTGCAAGTTCCGGCGGGGGTATCGAAGGTCCGGATGCGCTTTGTGGCGCATTACCGCGTAGGGGGCATGAGCCTGCCGGTGGTCTGGGTGAACAATTTCAGCGACGGGACGATGCTGGCGGCGTGGGTGGTGGCAGGGATCGGGTTGTGGCGGCGGCGGGATCCGGGTGGAATTGTTGCGAGAGATCATGATACCCTCCAACCGCTATGAAGGTGCTCGTGGCGCTGATGGTCTTGCTGGGCCAATGGGTGCTTGAGGCGGCAGAGGTGGTTCCGCAGCCTTTTCCGGCGGCGAGTTTCGATTCGCTGCACATTGAGCTGACGGAAAACGGGACGACGACGAGTGTGGACTTGGACAATGGGTCTGTCGTGTATGAAGTTACGTCGGCGGACGGCAAGGTGGTGGAGAAGGTGACGACCCAGCCGGATGACGACGCTTGGTTCCAGTTCATCCAGAAGCTGAACGAGGCGAAGGTCTACAAATGGGCACCCCGCTACTATTACCCGGGACAGGGCGCGAAGTGGGGCATTGCCCTGAAGATCGACAACCAGGGATTTATGAGCGTGAGTCACAACGAGTACCCGAAGGAGGGCGCGGAGGGAGACCCGGCGGCGGATCCGCAGGGAGGAAAGACGTTGCCGTTCCGGCTTTTCTGGCAGGCGGTGCTGGTCTTGGCGGGGAAGGCGAAGGTGAGCGGAGCTTGACGCCCCAAGGCGGACGATTTGTCGATTGAGCGATCACTGCTAAACTAGCAGCATGGACTTAAACAAATTTACCGAACAGGCTTCCGCCGCGCTGAAGACCGCGCAGGACGAGGCGACGCGCCTTGGCAATCAGGCGATCGAGGTGGAGCATCTTTTTTATGCGCTTTTGACCCAGGAGAACGGTCTCATTCCGCGACTGTTCGAGCGACTCAAGGTTTCGCTCGACCTCCTGCAAACGAAGACGCAGGCGGCGCTGGACCATCTGCCGAAGGTCAGCGGCTCGGGCGCGAGTGGGGAGGTCGGCATCACGCAGCGCCTCAATAAAATGTTGCTCCGGGCGCAGGACGAAGCGAAGAAACTTAAGGACGAGTATGTCTCGGTGGAGCACCTGGTGCTGGCGATGTTCGGCGAGGAGAAGGACAGCGACATCTCCCGGATTTTCCGGAGCCTGACCATCACGCGGGGCGCATTCCTGACTGCGATGCAGGAGGTGCGGGGCAACCAGCGGGTGACCAGCCAGAATCCGGAGGCAACGTACGAATCGCTCCAGAAATACGGGCGGGACCTGACGGCGCTGGCTCGGCAGAACAAGCTCGATCCGGTGATCGGGCGCGACAACGAGATCCGCCGATGCATCCAGGTGCTGTCGCGCCGGACGAAGAACAATCCGGTGCTGATCGGCGAACCGGGCGTGGGCAAGACAGCGATTGTCGAGGGGCTGGCGCAGCGGATCGTGGCCCACGACGTGCCGGAAAGCCTGCGCGAAAAGAAGATCGTGTCGCTCGATCTGGCGGCCCTCATCGCCGGGGCGAAGTTCCGCGGTGAATTCGAGGAGCGGCTCAAGGCGGTCTTGCAAGAGGTTGTCAAATCGGCAGGGCAAATCGTTCTTTTTATCGACGAAATCCACACGATGGTCGGTGCGGGCAAGGCCGAGGGCGCAATGGACGCTGGGAACATGCTCAAGCCGATGCTCGCGCGCGGGGAACTCCATTGCATCGGCGCGACGACGCTGGACGAATACCGCAAGTACATCGAGAAGGACGCGGCGCTGGAGCGGCGTTTCCAGCCGGTGCAGGTGGACGAACCGAGCGTGGAGGACACGATCTCGATTTTGCGCGGGTTGAGCGAAAAGTACCAGGTGCACCACGGGGTACGCATCCAGGACGCGGCGCTGGTGGCGGCGGCGGTGCTCTCGCATCGGTACATCACCGACCGCTTTCTGCCCGACAAGGCGATCGATCTCATGGACGAGGCCGCCGCGAAATTGCGGACGGAAAACGAGAGTATGCCGGAGGAACTGGAAACGCTGGAACGGCGCGTGACGCAACTGGCGATCGAGCGGGAGGCGCTTAAGAGGGAGAAGGACGCGGCGTCGAGGGAACGACTGGCCGAATTGGAGAAGGAGATCGCCAACGCGCAGGCCGAGCGGGACAAGCTGCGCGCGCAATGGCAGAGCGAGAAAGCGGCCATCGAGATAACCCAAAAACTACGCGAGGAACTGGAGCGGGTCCGCAACGACATCGAGCAGGCACAGCGAGCGAACGATCTCAACCGCGCCGCCGAACTCCGTTACGGGCTGCTGCCGCAGAAGGAAAAGGAATTGCGGGAAGCGGAGGAGAAAATCGCCAAGTCGACGAAGGACGGCAAGGGAGCGCCGCGGTTGATGCAGGAGGAAGTGACGGCGGACGAGATCGCCGAGGTCGTGGCGCGGTGGACCGGCGTGCCCGTGGCGCGACTACTGGAGGGCGAGCAGGAGAAGCTGCTGCGACTCGACGCGATTTTACACGAGCGGGTGATCGGCCAGGACGAGGCGGTGCAGGCGGTCGCCGACGCGGTGATTCGCGCAAGGGCCGGACTGAAGGACCCGAAGCGACCGATCGGTTCGTTTATTTTCCTGGGCCCGACTGGAGTCGGCAAAACCGAGCTGGCGCGGGCGCTGGCCGAATCGATGTTCGACAGCGAGGAAAACATGGTGCGGCTGGACATGAGCGAATACATGGAGAAGCACGCGGTCGCACGGTTGATCGGCGCGCCTCCGGGTTACGTCGGTTACGACGAGGGAGGTCAGCTCACCGAAGCGGTGCGGCGCAAGCCCTACTGCGTGGTGTTGTTCGACGAGATAGAGAAGGCCCATGTGGATGTCTTCAACACCCTTTTGCAAATCCTCGACGACGGACGGCTGACCGATAGCCAGGGCCGGACCATCGATTTCAAGAACACGATCATCATCATGACCTCGAACATCGGCTCGCGGCACCTCATCGAGAATGCCTCGGACAAGAGCGGAGAAATCGGCGATAAGACGCGCGATCTCGTGATGTCCGAACTAAGGGCGCATTTCCGTCCTGAGTTCCTCAATCGCGTGGACGAGATCGTGCTCTTCAAGCCGCTGACGCTGGCGGAAATCGAACGGATCGTGGACTTGCAGTTGAACCTGCTGCGCGGGCGACTGGCCGAGCGGCACATTGAAATCGAACTGAGTAGCACCGCGAAGGAGTTGATCGCACGGCGAGGGTACGATCCCGTGTACGGAGCACGCCCGCTGAAGCGGATCATTCAACGCGAATTGGAAACGCGGCTTTCCCGGGCCCTGCTCAAAGGCGAGATCACGGATCATTCGAGGGTGGAGGTCGTGGCGAAGAAGGGAGAGATCGAGTTCGAGTGTGAACCGCTGGAGAAGAAATCGAAGTGACCACCGAGCCATAAGATGCTACTCGAGCCATACCCAAATTGGTATCTTAAGTTCGCGTCATTGCTTATCAAGCCTTCTGCCGCATCGACAACCTTGTCCCGCCTCAAGCCCGAGCTGGACGACTTTTGCCGCAAGCATCGAATCACGCGGTTGGAAATTTTCGGTTCGGTGGCCCGAAACGAATCCCGACCCCATAGCGATGTGGACTTGCTGGTGACGTTTGCCCCCGGTACTCCCCGGGGAATGGCCCATTTTGCTTTTGTGGATGATTTGGAAAAAGAACTGGAACGGCTGCTCGGGTGCGAGGTCGATCTCATCGAGCGGGAGGCCCTTGAACAAAATCCAAATCCACTGTGGAAGAAGCTGATCTTTTCCGATGCCCGGGAACTCTATGCTGCCGGATGATCAGGAAGCCCTCCTCGGCGATATCCTCATTTACGCCAAGAAAGTCCTGACGTTTGCCAAGGATGTTTCTCAAGAAGCATTCGCCGCCAACGAGGAAAAAAACCATTCGCCGTCATTCGATGACTGGAAATCATCGGTGAAGCGGTCAGCCACCTTTCGCCGGAAGCGCAAAAGGAACTCTCCCCGGTTCAAGTTCGGCTGATTCGAGGCATGAGAAATCGCCTGGTCCATGATTATCGCAACATCAGCATCCGGATTGTCTGGGAGACGATCAGCCATGACCTTGTCCCGTTGGTTCGGACCTTGGAAGACCGACCGGGATCGGCTCGCTGAAGCGTTGAGCGGCGGAGACGAGGAAAACGGATTCCGTAGTTGGCGAAAGGGTTTGCCTTCAAGCAAGCGGAGCCAATACTCGAAAAATCGATTTCCATGAAGCCTTCAATCTTCGTCTTCCTCCTTTTTCTGGCTTGCGGTGGAGTGTTGATAGCCAAACCGGTCGATCTTCCCGATGAAAAGCTGCACCTTGAAATTCCCGACGATTGGAATACTGGGCAGGCGCCCGGAACGACCTTTAGCGCCCGCGATGCCCAGAACCGGATCAGTGTGGTCCTGATCGGCTTCCCCGTGAGCAATGAGGCAGGGGTGGACCAGGCCGAATTCATCCAAAGAATCAAAGACGAATTTACTCAGAGGGTGGAGAATCAGGGTGTTACCGTGGCGATCGAGCACGAGGAATCCTTGACGATCAATGGCGTTCCGTTTTATTCGATCAAGGGTCTGCTGAAGCCCGCCACGGGCAATAGTGTCGATTTTCACAATTATCTCACGGCGGCGAACGGCAACGGTTACGTTCTTGAATTTCAAAGCCTGGATGGACCGGCGGACGCGCAAATCGGGGCCATCGCCAATTCACTCGCCTTTCAGGGGACACCCGTGTTGCCCGACCCAAGTAAGCGGGTCAAAGGAAACCGGGTGGAAAAAATCGGCATGATCGCTGGGATTATCGTCGGAACGATCACGGTCCTCGGGTTCGTTTTCTTTCTGTCTAGGGGCAGAAGGACGAATGCGGACGGTTGAGCGACGGAACCGATCGCAACCGGTGGGGCGTTTTTCTAATGCGTCATCTCGCCGTCAACAAAACGGACACACCGCGCTGCAGGTTGATGATGCCGACGGATTGGATGGTGATCAGTTGCAGGAGGACGCGTTTTCCCGGCTTCAACTGTTGAAGCTCGTGTGGGAGGTTCTTTTCCTCCAGAACACGCCGGTTGCCGACTCCGATGACGATCATCCCTTCGCGGATTCCGGCATCGGCGGCGGGGCTGCCGTCCTCCACATGAGTAATGACGAGTCCGCCCGGAATATCGACGTTCATTTGCTCCGCTTCGTCGGCGGTCAACGTTTTTAGGCTCAATCCCAGGCGTTGATGCATGGCCTGGAGAGAACTCACTAGCGGCGCGGCGCCTCCCGGTTTGAGCCCCTTGGCCACGGCCAGGGCATCGTTGGCCCAAGGGACGACGACCTCATGCGGGATGGCGAAGCCGATATTCTCGATGGCCTCCCCGGCCAGTTTGGCGGAATTAATGCCGACCAGGCTGCCGTTGAGATCGACGAGCGGGCCACCGCTGTTGCCGGGGTTGATGGCGGCATCGGTCTGGATGAGATTGTTGTAGACGTGGTCCTCCACGGTGAAAGAGCGGTCCTTCGCGCTGAGAATCCCGTGGCTGACGGAGTTCTGGTAGCCTTCCGGACTGCCGAGGGCCACGACCGTTTCGCCGAGAAGATTCGGCGACGTGTAGCTCAGGTCGAAATAGGGAAACTGCACCGATTTGTCGTCGATCTTGAGCAGCGCGAGATCGGCATCCTCGTCCGAGGTCACGATCTGGGCGGTGTACTTCGAGCCGGTGCTGAGAGTGATGTTGACCAGTTTTTCCTGGTCGGCGAGTTCGACGACATGCGCGTTGGTGAGGATATAGCCATCGGGCGAGATAATAAGACCGGAGCCAATGCTTTGCTCCGTGCGATTGACCGGCTCGCGGTAGAGGCGGAAGTACTGGTCGTATTTGGCAATGTATTGCGGAACGGTTTTTTGGGCGTTGATGTTGACCACGGCGGGCAGGACGTTGGCCACGACCCGGACGATCGGTTCGGTGGAGAGATCGATCGGCCCTGATGGTGGGGAAACCTTGCCCTGAGGTGCGGTGACGGCCTGAGGAAGAGGAGGGGTCGGCGACTGGGCCGTTTGAGCAGACGGTTGAGTCGATATGGCGGAATTCGTCTGCCCGTGACCGGCCTGGTCGAGCGCCAGGGTAAACAGACCGATCAAAGCATAAAAAGGTAAACGTGATTTCATGGCGAGTCGTCTTCACTTATGATGCAATCCGGCGAGGAATCAAGTTACGAGAATGAAAGCGAACTACCTTCCACCGATTTCCCTGCGCGAAGAACCGGTCGGCACCCCGGGCGAGCTGGAAGTCCAGGCGCTTTGGTTCGAGCAACTCCACCAACCGGCGTTATCGACCGACGACGGACGCACCGTGGAGATCGTTCAGCCGGGATTCTGGAACCACGCCGGCGGCCCCGACTTTACCCGCGCCGTGGTCCGCTTTTTCAGCGAGGGCAAGCCGGACGAGGAGGTAACGGTCGGGAATGTCGAGGTACACCTGCGCCCGACCGATTGGAACGCGCACGGCCATCATGCCGATCCGGCCTACGACGAAACGGTGCTCCATGTCGTTTGGCAGGGCATGGGCGCGAAAGCCTTTTTCCCGGCGACCGCCTCCTTCCGGCGCGTGCCGCAGGTCGTGCTCGGGACGCAACTGGTCGCGCCGTGGCCGGAATTGCAACCGCTTTGCGCCGCGCTACTCCATCGCCCGATGCCCCAGGCGACGCCGGGCCGGTGCTCGCCTGTGCTGGCCGATTTGCCCGACGGAAAAGCCGTCGAAATCCTTCGCGCCGCAGGTCTGTTTCGGCTTCGGCAAAAGGCGCAGCGCTGGCATTGGCGGCAGCGGTTGACCAGCCCCGAGCAGGCGCTTCACGAGGCTCTCGCGGAGGCGCTCGGTTTTCACGCCAACCAGATACCGATGCGATTGGTCGCACAACGCCTGCCCTGGAAAAAATTGCGGGGCCTCGATCACGAAGCGCGCCTGGCGCATCTTTTCGGGTTGTCCGGCTTTTTGCCGAACGAAAGCGTGGCCCGCTTGCACGCGGAACCGCGCGCCTGGCTGCGGAAGCTGTGGGAAATCTGGTGGAAGGCCCGGGGACCGCTCGCTTACGCACTCCTGCCGAAGACCCAGTGGCGTCTCGCCGGACTGCGTCCGCTGAACCGCCCCGAGCGACGACTGGCCGCGCTGGCACAAATCGTGACGCGCCTGCCGGAATTGCGTGCGGCCCTGCAATCGCGCGAGGCGGGGCGGTTTGGCCACATCCTCCTCGGTATCCGCGATCCGTTCTGGGAGAAACACGCGACGCTGACCGGGGCGGCGTTGCGTTCGCCCTGCCGATTGATCGGAGAGGAGCGGGTGCAGGACATCCTCATCAATGTCTTCTGGCCGATGGTCCTGCCGGAAGACCCGGAAGCGGCACGGCTCGGTCTCGAGGCAATGAGCGTGGCGGGTAACAGTGCGGCTCGCGTCGCCACGCAGCGGATGCTGACCTCGACCCTGACCGCGAAACAACAGCGCGAGGCCCTGGTGCAGCAAGGCTTGCTCCAAATCTTCCGGGACTATTGCCAGACCGATTGTTCCCAGTGCCGCGACTGCACCTTCCCCGAGATGGTCAGAAAGTGGAAGGGCTGAAGCGACTTACTTGTCTTCCGGATTCAGCGTCTTGAAGACAAAGGCCGCGAGCGCCCCGGCGCTCAACTGCGTGGCGATGTAGGCCAGGTAATGCGGTACCGTGAGCATACCGAGGTAAAGTCCCCCGGTGGCCACCGCCGGATTGAAGTAGCCGCCCGAAATCGGCCCGACCGCAAACGCACCGACCATGACCGTGGAACCGATGGCGAGGCCGTAAAAAGAGTTGCCCGCGTTGGCCTTGGCCGTGGCGACATTCAGCACCACATAGGCGAGCGCGAAGGTGAAAAGAAATTCGGCCAGCACCAACTGTCCGAGCACGTAATTGGTATCGGAAAGGTCCGTACCGCTGTCGCGCTTGAGATAATAGGCCGCTCCGCCTGCAAAAACCGCCCCGGTCAACTGCGCGAGGATGTAAGCGGGAACCTCCGAGGCGGGCAAACGCCCTCGAATGGCCACGGCAACTGTGACGGCCGGATTGTAATGACCACCGGAAATATGACCGCCCGCAAAGACCATGATCATCAGGGAAAAACCGATTGCGATCGGCGCGATGACTCCGGCGCTCGGATTGATCACGCAGGTCGCAACCGTGAAGACGAGGAAAAAGGTGCCGATTAGTTCAACGATAAATTTTTTCATAAATGAAATCCCGCCGACGAATGAGTTGTGTGATTTGCCCAGCGCAAAATGGAATACCATGGCCCCGTAACGCGGGCGAGAAACATTTCGATGACAAAACGATGACCGCTATGCCCGACAACCGCAGTGCCTCTCAGCGCACGGCCTGCAGGACGTCCGCGAGCTTCAGCTTTCCGTCGTAAAGCGCCTTGCCGACGATCGCGCCCTCGATCCTGGCGTTCAGGTCGCGCAGCGATTCGATGTGCGCCAGCGTGGCCACTCCGCCGGACGCAATCAGCCCCACTTCCGGCACGGCGGCGAAGAGTTCCTGCAAGGCCTTGAGATTCGGCCCGGTGAACATGCCGTCGGTCGCGATGTCGGTGTAGATAATCGTGCGCACACCCTGCTCCCCCACCGCCCGGGCGAGATCGGGTGCGGTCCACGGACTCGGCGCGGTCCAGCCCTTGGTCGAGACAATGCCGCCCCGGGCATCGATGCCGACCGCGATCCGCTCCGTGCCGAATTTCTCCACCACCGCCCGGACAAAGGGAAGCGATTCGCAGGCGCGCGTGCCGACGACGACGCGACTCACCCCCGCGCCGAGCGCCCGCGCAATGGCTTCCTCCGTGCGCATCCCGCCGCCGAGTTCGATGAAAAGCGAGGTGGCCTTGGCGACCGCCGCCACCAGCGCCAGATTTTTCTGCTCGCCGTCGAATGCGCCGTCGAGATCGACCATGTGGAGATACGTCGCCCCCGTGGCCTGAAAACTTTCCGCGACCCGGACGGGATCGTCCCCGTAAACGGTCTGGGCTTCCGCGCGGCCCTGCTCGAGCCGGACGACTTTGCCTCCACGAAGATCAATGGCGGGAAGAATGTGCATCCAAGACTAATCGGGCCTGTGATGAGAGATGTCGAGTAATTATAAGCTTTGCTACTAAAAGTGACGCATCCTCGGAAGATCTTGATTTATTCGATATAGCTTTGTAATACAAAGCTTATGAACGATTCCCATGTCCCACCGGTTTCTTCTGGCAAATCCTTCTGGAAACGCTTCGCCTTGCTGGGCAAAATCGCCGGGATAGTTGCTCTCGCCCTTCTGCAATTGATCCCACTTGCCTTGGTGGAAGGACTGCTCACGGAACGACTCGACCGGCGCGACCAGGCCACTCACGAGATCACTTCCACTTGGGGCGACGACCAACAGGTCATCGGCCCGGTGCTAATTGTCCCATACCGGTATTATTACACGGAGAAAAAGGAGGTTGTGGTTCAAAATCGCACCATTCTTCAAGACACCGAGGTAAGTCAACAGGACATCGCTTACTTCCTGCCCACACACTTGAATATCGAAGGTAACGCCATACCAAAACGGTTGCACAAAGGCATTTATCAAGCAGTCGTTTACGACGCAAACCTGGAACTTTCCGGAGATTTTGCCTTGCCCGATTTCACCCCCTTCAAGCTCGGCAAATTCGACATCCTTTGGGATGAGGCGAGCATTGCGATACCGATTCATGACCTGCGCGGCGTGCAGGAAACTCTCGCCCTTCACTTGGGAGACACCGATCTGGCCCTGCTACCGGGCAGTACGCTAAATTTTTATCCTCAAGGTATCCATGCCGATATCGCCCATTTTAAACCTCCCACGGCTCCCGTGCCCTTTCATCTCAAGTTCAACGTGCGCGGCAGCGAGGACCTGCAATTTGCGCCAATCGGTGTCGAGAATACCGTACATCTCACCTCGCCATGGCCCGATCCGAGTTTCAGCGGTGCCTTTTTACCGGCCGAACGGACAATTACACCTCAGGGATTCGACGCCACCTGGCACGTTTCATATTACGGTCGCAACTTTCCACAACAGTGGCGCGAAGCCGACGGCTCGTTCAAAGCAGCCGATTTAGTTGATTCTTACTACGGCGTCGGTTTTATCACTTTGGTCGATTCGTACCGCAATGTCGAACGATCGATCAAGTACGGCATCCTCTTCGTTGCGCTCGTCTTTATCACCTTTTTCCTCTTTGAAATTCTTGCCCGGTTGCGATTGCACCTGATCCAGTACAGCTTGGTCAGCGCGACCTTGGTCCTGTTCTATCTCGCGCTCCTGAGCCTTTCGGAGTTCATCGGCTTTGGGTACTCCTATTTGATTGCCGCAGGCATATCCACCCTCCTGATCTCCGCCTACTGTGCGAGGATTCTGGCCAGCGTGCAAAGGACTCTTGGCCTCACAACCGGTCTGACCGCAGTCTATGCTGCGCTCTACGTCATCCTGCAATTGGAGGATTACTCGCTCTTGGTCGGCACCGCCGTCCTTGTTCTGGCACTTGCCGCTATAATGTATGCCACGCGCAATGTTAACTGGTACGGAGACCAAGCCGAGTAGCGACCGTAGACTACGCTGTGGCTATTTCCGCAGCGACGGTTTGTTTGGCCAGCGCGACAAAATTCTTCAGCATCCGTAACCCGGCGCGCTGGCTTTTCTCGGGGTGAAACTGGGTCGCAAGGAGATTTCCGCGCGCCACAGCGGCGGCAAAGATGTCGCCGTAAGACGTTTCCAAGGCGATGATCGAAGGATCCTCTGGCGCGGCGTAGTAGCTGTGGACAAAGTAGACGTAGTCGCCCTCGGCGATACCGCTCAAGAGCGGCGCGTCGGGTTGCAGCACCTTTACGGTGTTCCAGCCGATTTGCGGAATCTTGAGGCCGTGCCGGTCGGAGAATTTGCGCACCTGACCGGGAAACACGCCCAGTCCCTTTTCGCCCGGAGCTTCCTCGCTTGCATCGAAGAGCATCTGGTAGCCGACGCAAATCCCAAAGAAAGGCCGCTCCGATTTCGCCCAGGCGAGGACATCGTCCCACATCCCGGACGCCGCCAGGCTGCGCACGCAATCGCCGAACGCGCCGACGCCCGGCAGCACCAGCGCATCGACCTGTGCGATTTCCTCCGGCGTGCGCACAAAGACGGCCTCACCGCCGACATGCTGAATTGCCTTCTGCACGCTGCGGAGGTTGCCGATGTCGTAATCAACGATGCCGATCATAATGGAAATATATCTCGTTCGATTAATTTGTCGCCGGGTTCCGTATGGTTGAAAAAACTACAACATCCCCTTCGTACTCGGTATCCCTTTCACCCGCGGGTCGCGCCGCACCGCCTGCTCGATCGCGCGGGCCAGTCCCTTGAAAACCGCCTCGATCAGGTGATGCGTTTCGCTGGAATAGAGGACTTCGACGTGGAGCGTCAGCCCCGCTTCCTGCGCGAAAGCCCGGAGAAATTCGACCGTGAGTTGCGCCGGGAAATCGCCCGCCATGAGCCGGTTCAGGTTCGTCCCCTTCGGCGCGCGCCAGACGAGCAGCGGACGTCCGCTGAAATCGAGCGCGACCCGCACCAGCGTCTCGTCCATCGGCAGGTGAAAATTCCCGTAGCGCACCAGTCCCTTTTTATCGCCGAGCGCTTTCGCCAGGGCCTGACCGAGCACGATGCCGGTGTCCTCCACCGTGTGATGGAAATCGACCTGAATGTCCCCCTTGGCCAGCACCTCGAGATCGAAGAGTGCGTGCTTCGCGAAAAGCGTCAGCATGTGATCGAAGAACGGGATGCCCGTGGCGATCTTCGACCCGCCGTGGCCATCGACGGCGAGCTTGATGGAGATGTCCGTTTCACCGGTGATGCGATGGACTTGGGCGTGACGGGTCTTGCTCATTTTTTGTCCGGGGTGGGATCGGCTTTCTCTGGCTCGAAGCGAATCGAAATCGAGCGGGCGTGAGCGTCGAGTTGTTCGACCCCGCACAGCGTCTCGATATGCGGGCGGACGCGGAAGAGCGCGCGCTCGGGATATTCGACCAGGCTCGTGCGCCGGAAAAACTGGTCCACGGTCAGGCCGGAGAACGACTTGGCCGCGCCGCCGGTCGGCAGCACATGGCTCGGCCCGGCGATGAAATCGCCCGCCGCCACCGGGGAAAAATTCCCCAGAAAAACCGCCCCGGCGTTGCGGATGTGCGCCGCCCACTGGCGCCCGTCCTTGATGACCAGGCTGAGATGTTCCGGCGCGAAATCCTCGACAATGCTGATGGCCTCGCCGACATCCTCGACCAGAATCAAAATGCAGTGATGCTCCAGGACTTCCGCGAGATGCTTGCCGCGCGAGAGACTCGGAATTTGCCTGGCCAGTTCGCCTTCCACCGCCGCCAGAAGCTTGGCCGAGGGCGTGACAAAAAGCACCTGGCTGCCCGAACCGTGCTCGGCCTGCGCCAGCAAATCGGCGGCGATGAAATCGGCGCGGGCCGTGTCGTCCGCCACCACCGCGATTTCGCTCGGGCCGGGCAATTGGTCGATGGCGACTAATCCGACCACCTGCCGCTTCGCCTCGACGACAAAAGCGTTGCCTGGCCCGAAAATTTTCTGCACGCGCGCGATGCTCTGGGTACCGCACGCCAGCGCGGCGATTGCCTGGGCGCCCCCTACCTGGAAAATCTCCGTCGCGCCCGCCGTCCGCAGGGCGTAGACCAGCGTCTCGTTCACTGGCGGCGGTGTCGTGACCACGATTTCCCGCACCCCGGCCAGCTTCGCCAGCGTCACGGTCATCAACGCGGTCGAGACGAGCGGAGCGGTCCCGCCCGGCACATAGATGCCCACCCGTTCCAGCGGATCGAATTTCTCTCCCACCATGGCCCCCTCGCGGTTCTTTCGCGACCAGTTGCGCGGTTTGCGCAGACGCGAGAAGGCGGTGACGTTTTTCAGCGCATAATCGATCGCCGCGCGCACCGGTTCGGGTGGCTTCGGCGTGCGGGAAGGGAGCAGCAGCCCATTGCGTGGAATATCGACGCCGTCCCATTTCTTGGCGTACTTAACCAGCGCAGCATCGCCTTCCTTGCGCACCGTGGCGATGACCTCCGCGACCGCGATCGAGCGGTCCGCGACCGGCTCGGCATGGCGATTCAGGGCCGCGATCTGCTTGGCGAACTTCGGTTCGCTAAAGCGGAGGACGCGCCAGGGTTTGTTGCTCATGGGAGAGGGCATTTTAGCTCAAGTGAAGGAATTGGGCAAAACCTACTCCCATTCGATGGTCGCCGGCGGCTTGGAAGAAATATCGTAAACGACGCGGTTGATGCCCTTGACCTCGTTGGTAATCCGCGAGGCGATCCGCCCCAGCAGCTCGTGGTCCAGCCGCACCCAGTCCGCCGTCATCCCGTCGTGGCTTTCCACCACGCGCAGTACGCAGGTGAAATCGTAGGTCCGCTCGTCGCCCTGCACGCCCACGCTCCGCACCGGCAGCAGCACCGCGAACGCCTGCCAGACCCGGTCGTACCATTTCGCGGCCTTCATTTCCTCGATCACGATCGCATCGGCCTCGCGCAGGATCGAGAGCTTCTTCGCGTCGATCGGTCCGAGCGTGCGCACCGCCAGCCCAGGGCCCGGAAACGGGTGACGCCACACGATTTCCTTCGGCAGGCCCAGCGTTTCGCCGACCACGCGCACCTCGTCCTTGAAGAGCTGCTTCAGCGGCTCGACGAGCTGGAATTTCATGTTCTTCGGCAACCCGCCCACGTTGTGATGGCTCTTGATCATCGCCGCCGGGTTGTCCCCGATGGCCACGCTCTCGATGATGTCGGGATAAAGCGTCCCTTGGGCAAGAAACTTCGCCGCGCCGATCTTCTTCGTCGCCCGCTGGAATTCCTCGATGAAAATTCGCCCGATGATCTTTCGCTTGCGCTCGGGATCGCTCACGCCCTTCAGCGCCTTCAGGAACCGCGCCCCGGCGTTCACCGTCAGCAGCTTCAGCTTCAGGTTGCGCCCGAAAACGTCCTGCACTTTCTCGCGCTCGCCTTTGCGCAGCAGGCCGTTATCGACAAAAATGCACTGGAGCTGGTCGCCGATGGCCTGGTGCAGCAACGCCGCCGCCACGGCGGAATCGACGCCGCCGCTCAGCCCCAGCAGCACGCGGTTCTTCCCCACCTGCGTGCGTACGGCTTCGCAGGTCGTCTCGATAAAGCCCTTCATCGTCCAGCTCGGCTCCGCGCCGCAGATGCCGAGGACGAAATTGGAGAGAATCTCCGATCCGCGCGGCGTGTGCGCGACCTCGGGGTGAAACTGCAATCCGTAGATTTTCCGCTTCGAGTCCTCGATCGCCGCATAGGGCGAGTTGTCCGAGGTGGCGATCGCGTGAAAGCCCTTCGGCAATTTCTTCAGGCTGTCGCCGTGGCTGTTCCAGATTTCGAGCCTCTCGTCCAGGCCATGGAACAAGGGAGAGGCTTTCGAGACCTGGAGATGGCCGCGCCCGTACTCGCGACGCGAACTCGGGGCGACTACGCCGCCGAGCCACTTGCCGAAAAGCTGCATCCCATAGCAGACGCCCAGAATCGGGATGCCCGCATCGTAAATCCGCTTGTCCGGTTGCGGCGCGCCCTTCGCGTAGACGCTGGCCGGTCCGCCCGAGAGAATGATGCCCGACGGGCGGAGACTTTTCAGCACGCTGGCCGGGGTATCGTAGCGAACAATCTCCGAGTAGACGTTCAACTGGCGCACCCGGCGCGCGATGACCTGCGTGTATTGCGAGCCGAAATCGAGAATGAGAATCTTGCTGGTCATGGCGGCGGTGGCGGGGAAGGGTTTCGACGGGATTAACAGGATTTTAAGACGGAATTCACCAAATGGGGGAAAGAGCGATTTTTAGACAGGTTTGGCCGGATTAACAGGATTTTTGGGAACATTTTTAATCTCGTTCGGGTCAATTCCCCGCCGCTTGCGGCGTTCTTGTTGTAATCTGGAATCGTTCCCCAATACCCCGCTGCTTGCGGTGGGGTTCTTTATTTGCCTCCTTCCCCTGGTAGCTGTCCTCCGGAAGACGGTCTTTCCATGAAGGGCGCGGCTCCGTCCGCGCCGCCCGAGCGCAGCGAGCCAATCCACCCTCAAAAAAACTCGTTATCCTGAGACATCGCAGCGCTTGGGCTTTTTTGCGTTGATCATGAACGCCTTATCAAAGCCGTCATGAGAAGCACTGGGGGGCGAGGCGCCTGCCGCGCCGCCCGAGCGCAGCGAGCCTACCCTGGGTACTTTTAAGTAGCGACTCCAACCCTCAAACGGTTGTCTCAAAGGGTTTTCATGCGCATTGTCAAACCATGGCCTGATCGCGGCAGCGTGTCCGCAAATTCATGAAATGCAACGCCACAAATCCCAGTCGCATTGCGTCTGCTTTGGGTTAGATTATCGCATGGACGCCATCGCCGTGCCCGCTCCCCCCTCCGTTCGCGAACGCTTCGCCGGACTCCTCTTCGGCGCCTTCGTTGGCGATTCCCTCGCCCTCGGCCCCCATTGGGTCTACGACCAGTCCGAAATCGGCCGCCGCTACGACCGCATCACCTCACTCCTCGCCCCGCCGCCCAATGGCTATCACCCCGGCAAGGAAAGCGGCGACCAGACCCACTACGGCGACCAGATGCTCCTCCTCCTCGAGTCCCTCCGCGCCACCTGCGGCAACTTCGTCATGGACGACTTCGCTAAACGCTGGCGTCTCTTCTGGACCGACTCCCCCTCCTACCGCGACCATGCCACCAAGGAAACCCTCGCCCACCTCGCCGAGGGCCGCGGCCTCACCCGTGCCGGCTCCGACTCCACCGAACTCGGCGGCCCCGCTCGCATCGCCCCCCTCCTCGCCGCCCTGCGCGAGGAAGATCAGCCCACCATCCTTGCCGCCGCCCGCGCCCAGACCAGCCTCACCCACGCCTCTCCGATTGCCGTCGATACCGCCGAATTCATCGCCCGCACCGTCTTCATCCTCATGCGCGGCGTCTCCGTCCCCAGCGCCCTCCATATGGCCGTCGCCCTTCCCTACCGCATCCTCCCTGCGGAAAGTTACCTCCGCCAGGCCGAGGAAACGGGCCACCTCTCCACCTCGGAGGCCATCCTCGAACTCGGCCAGTCCTGCCCCACCGAAAAAGCCCTCCCCGCCGTCTTCGCCCTCCTCCTCCGCCATCACGACGACTTCGAGACCGCCCTCGTCGAAAACGTCATGGCCGGTGGCGACTCCGCTGCGCGCGGACTCATGCTCGGCACCATCCTCGGCGCTGCCGACGGACGCCACGCCATCCCCTCACGCTGGATCGAGTCCCTCCGCGCCCGCCCCCAGATCGAATCCTTCCTCGATCTCGTCGGCCTCGGCCATGTTGGCTAGCCGGAATTCCCTCAGATCCCGCGCAACTCCTCCAGCAACGCCCGGTCCGCCTCCGGAAAACGATAGCTCATCAATTCCTCCGTCGTCACCCACCGCAGGTCCGCCACTTCGAGTTTCTGCGGTTCGCCCGCCACGATCCGCGCTTCGAAAAAATAAAGCCGCACGTCCCGGTCCGGGTAGGCGTGCACGATCCGGTGGATTTCCGTCCCGATCTCCGTCTCGACACCCACCTCCTCCCTCAGCTCGCGCCGCAGCGCCGCCTGCAGCTCCTCGCCCTGCTCCACCTTTCCCCCCGGAAATTCCCAGTAGCCCCCCAGCGTATCGTCCGCCAGCCGCTGCGTAATCAGCAGCAGCCCGTCCACGCGACGAATCACCCCCGCCACCACGTCGATCGGCGGATGTGTGACGACACGTTCGCGCGGATCCACAAGATAACGCGGCGGTTTAAGAACTTTGCAACGGAACAGCGGCGTCAGATCTACGTCTTCTGACACCGTTCCCGTCATTTCTGCGCTTTCTCCCAGTCGGCCAGGAACTTCTTCAGCCCGCTGTCCGTCAACGGATGATGCAGCAACTGCTTCAGCACGGAAAACGGAGCCGTGATCACATCGCTGCCAATCCGCGCCGCTTCCAGGAAGTGCATCGGCGAACGCGCGCTCGCCGTCAGGATCTGCGTCTCGTAACCGTAGTTGTCGTAAATCAACCGGATGTCCCGGATCACCTGCATCCCATCCGTGCTGATGTCGTCCAGCCGTCCCACAAACGGGCTGATGTACGTCGCCCCGGCCTTCGCCGCCAGCAACGCCTGTGATGCCGTGAAACAAAGCGTCACGTTCGTCTTGATTCCCTTCGCCGTCAGCGCCTTCACCGCCTTCAGCCCTTCCCCGATCAGCGGCACCTTCACCACAATGTTCTTGTGCCATTCGGCCAGGCCTTCCCCCTCGGGAATGATCTCCGCCGCCGTCGTGCTCACCACTTCCGCGCTGATCGGTCCGTCCACAATCTCCGTGATCTCCATGATCAGTTGCTTGAACGGCTTGCCGCTCTTCGCCGCCAGCGTCGGGTTCGTCGTCACCCCGTCGATCAACCCCATCTCGTTCGCCTCGCGAATTTCGTTCGTGTCGCCGCTATCGATAAAAATTTTCATACGTTCAACGTATCAGTTGCTTCATGCGTGACAACCGGGAAATCGTCACGTTGTCAAAAAGTAACGTAAAGGCTGTCCTCATTTCATCTCCCCGTTTTGACTCCGCCGCCACGCCACCCTCAGCCGCTCCAGCGCCTGCCGATGCAGTTGGGACACCCGTGACGGCGTCACCGACAGGATCTCCGCCACCTCCCGTAGCGGCACGTTTTGCAGGTAATGCAGCACGATCACCGTCACCTGGGTCTTCGGCAACGTTCCCAGGCACTGCGTCATCGCTCGCCGGTTCTCTGCCGACAGCATCCCTGCGTCCGGCTTCGTCGCCCGCGAGTCCGGTAACCGTTCCGCCAGTTGCAGATTCTCCTCCCCCAGCCCGTTTTCGCTCATCTCGTCCAGCGACACCACCTGCCTCGGCTGCGCCTGGCTCCGAAAAGTCGTCAGTTCGGACACCTCGATCCCCAGCGCCGCCGCCAACTCCCCGTCCGTCGGTTCCCGGTCCAGCTCCTCCATCAACTGCGAGACAACCCGCGTGATACGCCTGTGTTGCTTGTGCACCGATCGTGGCGCCCAGTCCCACCGCCGTAATTCGTCCAGCACCGCCCCGCGGATTCGTACCGCACAAAATCCCCGAAACGACGCCCCTCTCGAAATATCGTACCTCAATGCCGCCCGCAAATACGCATACACCCCAGCACTCTGTAAATCGTCATGATCCAGGTAACTCGGCAGTTTCGACGCGCACGAACGGGCAAAATTCCTTGCCCAAGGCAAATACTCCATCAGTCGCTCTTGCTCGTGACTCATAATGTATTACGTTATGTAATACGAAAATCATGCAGTCAGTGGAATAATCGTAAAATGAATTGATTTGCGAATTAACGCCTTCACCTGTCGGCGAAGCTCAGCTTCCTCAGTCGGTAGCCGTCGCACTCCGTGCGACGAACCACGAGCGCCGCAAGCCAATAAATATCCACCTCTACCATCCGTCTTCCTGAGCGAAGTCGAAGCAACGATCAGTTCAGCTGGCCTTCCTGCCGCCCCACAAACGCCAACTTCTCCGCCCAACCCAGCGCCCGGAACTCCCGCAGCGCCCCGTGCCGCTCCGCCACCGGCATCCGCCGCAACTGCGACAAAAAAGCCAGCGCGCACCGCTGCGCCGCCCCATACCGCGCCCGCATCTCCCGCGAGGCAAACCGCCGGTGACTCCCATCGAACATCTGCCGCCGCAGCCAACTCCCCACCCGCCGCGGAATCGGCTCCCCGCACAGCATCTGCGCGAACTTGCACAACACTAGGTACGTGTCCACCCGCGCCTGCGTCTCCAGGTTCCGCGCATACGCCTCCGTCTCGATCTCCCGCTCCCCCTCCTTGAACAGCAGCGCCGCCTGCACCCCGTGCGCGATCTCCTCGACAAAAGTAATCAGCGCCGAAATATTCCGCTCGTTCAACGTCTCCCGCGGATCGTTCGCCTCCAGTTCCGCAATCACCGGACGCGCATAAAAAATCGCCACGTACAGCGAGTCCCCCGCCTGCCGCAAAAACGTCCGCCCGCCCGGCGCCAGTTGCTCCGCCCGCTCGCCCGCCAACCGGTTCAGTACCGCGCAACGCCCCTCCCCGATCACACATGCTTCCAAGTTGATCGGCACCGGCGCGTAAGTCCGCTCCAGCAACAACTGGATTTCGCGGAGCAGCGTCATAAAGCGTCGGGGTGCGTCAGGCCGGACGAATCAGCGCCGGGGGCGTCTCGTGCAGGTGCAGCAACGTCTCCGCCAGGTCGTTCAACGCCACTCGAACGAGATGAAACTCATTCCCCAGCATCGCGAAAATCGTATGGTGCTCCGTCCGCTTCGCCTGCGGATGTTGCGCCGCGCTCAAAAACGACGACTGCCCGATCGCCTCATAAAAACTCAGCCCCGGTGCGCCCCGCCGCTGCGCATGGGCCTCCACCCGCTCCGCGAACATCCCGCTGAAAAAAAGCGCATAATTCGCCAGGTGCGTCCGCAGAAGGTACGCCTGCTCCGGCGGACACGTATTCAGCCGCGTTAACAAGTCCGACACATAGACAAAACTCCGCGACGAACACCCCTTCTCCTCCGGCGCCTTCAGTTGATTGATATGCGAAAACGCCAGCAGCACCGCCGCCACATAATCCGTCAGCGCCCGCTCGTCGAGCGACACCCGCCGCAATACCCGCCGCGTCAGCACGTAAAAGTAAAATGCTGCGGAAACCTTTAGGCATCCCGTCTGGTCCACCAACGAGTGATAAACCAGATCGTGGTCGAGAATGGCATCCCGCTCCTCGACATCGCTCAGCAGCGAAACCAGCGACACCGCATCCCGCGGCGACTTTGCCAACACCCGCACCACAAACGAAAAATCGTCCGCAGTGAATTGGGTCCGGCAGTTCGCTTGAATCACGTCCTTCAAATCAGCATAGACAATGCCAACTCAACTCCGCCTCCGCTGACGCGATTCATCCCCATCCCCAACCTTCCCCCTGCCTGCCTTCATGACCCTCATGTCCCTCCTGTCT
>CAJCII010000130.1 GCA_903970335.1 Bacteroidota bacterium
GGTCGAGGCGGTGACGTTCAGCCCGGACGGCACACAGAGTCGCTCCGTCGCCCTCATGACGGCCGGGGAGTTCTTCGGCGACCTTGCGATCTTTACCGACAACCCGCGCTTCGCCGCGATCCGCGCCTGCGCCGTCACCGAGTTGCAGCGCATCGATCGGGACTCGTTCCTGGGCCTGTTAAAGACGGTGCCCGAGTTGGGGTCCTTCTTCATCCACCATCTGGCCCATCGCCTGCACACGACCTCCACCGAGGCGCATTTTAACATCTATTCGATCGACCTGATGGGCAACCTGAAGCGCTTCGACCTGCTCACCATTGTCCAGGCGATTACCGGCATGGGGCATACCGGGGAGCTATGCCTGAACAATACCGACAACAAGTTGCTGGGCAGTTTCTTTTTCCGTAACGGCCGCGTCGAGCACGCCCGCTTTGCCCACCTGCTCGGGGTCGAGGCCATCTGGCAGGGCTTTATCGAATCGACCTCCGAAGGGGTCTTCGTTTTCCGGTCCCTCAACGAACCCACGCAGCCCTTTCCCGAGGCCCACAAAATCAACCTCGAAAGCACGAGCCTTCTTTTGGAGGGCGTCGGAAAGCGGGACACGTATCAAGGTATCCCCGAAGCGCTGCGCAAGATGGAAGGCCGGCTGGCCCGCATGGCCGAAGCGCTCGAATGGAAGAACGACGAGAACCGCAGCGTGGCCGAAGCGATTTGGGAGTCGATGGCCGAACCCCAGCCCCTCGGAAAAATCTGGCTGAAGCTGAATTATTCCGCCATTACTTTCCTGGAGGTCGTGATGGAAATGGGGATGAACGGCCAGGCCGAGCTCTTTGTCGAAGCTTCTGAGGAGCCGGCAACTTAGTGTTGCGGCAACGACTCGGAATTTTCCGGCGGCGGTTCCGCAATCATGCCGGGGGCGGGAACGGGATCGTTTTTATCGTCTTCGCTCGCCGGCGCAGGTGCGGAGGTCGGGCTTGGTTGGTCTTGCGGAGGGGAGTCATCCGCCGGGGGGGCTGCAGGCGGCAGGTAATCGGGGTCGTTCAAGGGTTTGGAAACCGGCGGGGGAGGGGAGTCCGTATCCGGCTTGACCCCGTGATTGATCAAGTCGCGGACTTCATCGACGGTGAGGGGACGATTCGGCAGGTCCGCGATGTGGAGTTCTCCCGAGGCGATCTTGTCGGCGTCCCTCTGGACAATCGGCTCCGCATAGGTCTTGTGGGCGAGGGGAGATTCGAACGTATTCTGCGGATGTTCGTCGAATAAGGCCATGCGTCCTTGATCGCTGGAAGTGGTCGATGCGAACGAGGCCGTTTGCTGAGTGGTGAGGTCCGAATTCTTGGTGAGATAGGTCTTGTCGAATCCACCGGCGCTACGGCTGTACGAGTTGGAGGCCGAGGTCGGATACCGGGAGTCGAGATGGGGCATGGCCCGGTCGGTGCCAGTCGGCGACCCATAAGATTTTGTCGCGTAGCTGCTCTTGGCATTGGCGAAATCCGACTGGGCAAGAGGGGCGGTGTCCGACACAAAGGATTGGTTGGCGAGCGGGCTGGTCTTATTGAGGTCGTAATCCCGGGGATCGTAGTGGCTCGGATCCGGATTGGAGGAACCTTGAGGCTTCGGTTGGTCTTTGACCATGATGGAACCTCCACCGGGTAACTTGACCTGTCGAAAACCTTCGGGAATGGACGTTTTATCGTCCGCGTGCACGACCAGTCCGGCCAGCAACAGAAGGGCGGCAAGGCGACCGAGCGAGCGAATGGCTACGACAGGCGACACAATGCTTAAATACACTTGGAAGCGTTTGCGGTCAATCGAGATATGGCTATGACCGTCGTCGTTCCCGAAAACAACAAAGGGCAGGCCCGAAAGCCTGCCCTTTGCGCGAGAGAATAAAGACGAGACCTAGATGGCCTTTTCGTCTTTCTCTTCTGTCCGAATGCGGTAGGCCTCGTCGACCGGAAGAACGAATACCTTGCCGTCGCCGATCTTTCCGGTTTTGGCGGATTCGATGATGGCTTTGACAATGGTTTCGACTTTGTCGTCTCCCGAGACGATTTCGAGTTTGACCTTGGGGAGCACGTCCACGGTGTATTCGCTGCCGCGGTAGATTTCCTTGTGGCCTTTCTGGCGACCGAATCCCTTCACTTCGGTGATGGTAATGCCTTCGACCCCGACCTGGGTCAAAGCTTCCTTCACATCATCGAACTTAAAGGGCTGTATGATGGCTTCAATTTTTTTCATATGATTCCCAAACTTTCTTTGTTTCGCGACGTGCCGGTTGGAACAGCACGCCGCGTATTAATATAGCTCGTCAGCCGATATTTGCTAGAGGATATATCCCTCTTCGCCGTGATCGGACAGGTCGAGACCGGCTTCTTCTTGCTCAGGTGTCGGACGCAGACCGAGGGTGAACTTCAGCGCGTAGGCGATAATCGCCGTGCCAATTACGGAGATCGCAATGGTGAAGGCCACGATCTTGAACTGCTCGATGTAGAGCAGGTGACCCTTGCTCCAGTCGCACAAATCCGCCATGTGGGGATTAGGTCCGGGAGCGGCAGTTGTTCCGAGGTTGGGGTTGATCGAGGGATCCGCGAGGAAGCCCGTCGCGATCGCTCCGCACATACCGCCAACGGCGTGAACGCCGAACACGTCGAGCGCGTCATCATAACCGAGCAACGGCTTCATATAGGTCGTGGTCAGGAACGGAATTATTCCCGCGATCACACCGATAATCATGCCGCCCGTCGGATTGACGTATCCGCAAGCAGGAGTGATGACGACCAGCCCGGCGACCGCGCCGGAGCAGAACCCGATCACCGTGGCCTTGCCCTTGAGGAAGTACTCAACGGTGGGCCAGACGAAGGAGGCGGTAGCCGTGGCGAGCGTCGTGGTCGTGAAGGCGTTGGCCGCAATGATGTCGGCCGCGCAGGCGCTGCCCGCGTTGAACCCGTACCAGCCGACCCAGAGCAAGCTGGCGCCAATGAAGGTCAGCACCGTGCTGTGGGGGGCGAAGTGGGTCTTGCCCCAGCCGATACGCTTACCGACGATGATCGCCAGCGTCAGACCGGACCAACCCGAGGACATATGCACCACGGTTCCTCCCGCGAAGTCCATGCCTTGGAACCATGCATTCTTATTCCAGACGCCATTGAACAGACCGTCCACGCCCCACACGTTGTGGGCCAGCGGGAAGTAGACGATGAACATCCAAGCTCCGATGAAGATCACCAGAGCGGAGAACTTCATGCGTTCCGCGATACCGCCGACGATCAGCGCCGGGGTGATGATGGCGAACGTCAACTGGAAGCAGGCATAGACGTTGTTCGACATCCAGTAGCCGTAGTTGGCGTTCGGGATCGAATCGACCCATTGAGGCTGGCAGGCATCGTCCTTGACGTTGAACGCGGTGTGGCCGAAGCACGCATAGCTCAAGTCGCCGATCGGTGACGCCGTGGTGGCTCCCGTCTTGTCGAGGTAGGCGTGGTTGACGCCGAAGACCAGACCGTAGCCGCAAACCCACCAGAGGATGGTCACCAACCCGGTGATCGCAAAACACTGGGCGCAGACGGAGAGGATGTTCTTCTTGCGGACCATGCCGCCGTAGAACAGCGCCAGGCCGGGCAGGGTCATCATCAACACCAACGCCGTCGAGGTCAGCATCCAGGCGTTGTGGCCGGGACCGGGAACCACGTTGCCGTAGTTCTTGCTGCTGGCCAGTGCGGAGGCGAGGATCGCGTTGCCGTTTTGGGTGGCGTCGGATTGATTGCTGGCCTCACCATTGGTCACGTAGGCGGCGATGTCCTTGATCTGTACTTCCAACTGTGCGTTGGTTGGCGGGGGCGGTGGTGGCGGAGTGGCCGGAGCTGCTGCCGCTGGGGCCGGAGCTGCCGGTGCTGGAGCTGCCGCTGCCGGGGCATTGGTGGCCTGCGCTTCGGCCTGGATGGCTCCAAGGCTCAAAACAAGACCACAAACCGACCATCGAAGGATGGATGAGAAACGTTTGATCATATATATGAGATAAGTTTGATAAAAATTGGTTAAAATAAGACTGCTTGATTGATTTGCCCTGCTTGATGCCGGGGCTGCTAATGAAAAACTAAGAGAATGTGGGTGGGTCCATAAGCGGGGGCGCTCTCGGGCTTTCACAGGAGTTTGGACGCAAAGAGAACGGCTCCGACCAGCAAATCGGCAGGACCAGATTGTATTGAAAGCAGTTCGTGCCGTTGAGATCGCGGGACGAACCGAAAAGCGGGCTTCGACCGGCCAGACCTTGATCGGAAATGCGCAAAGGCCCCAGATCGCTTGGCGTTTTTTGCGCAGGTCGCTTAAATTGCTGGAACGCCAGCCGCTGGGTGGTCGACATGAAGACGCCAGAGGACGAAAAACCGATTTGTTGGGCGTCGCAGACGGTAAATGTCACCGACAACGCCACAACCAATCCTGTCCATCTCCTCCTGCGACTCTGGGTTACCCTGTGGTTAGCCAAATGCACGAACTGACCGAAAGCATGTCCTATGCCAAGGAGATTTTCTCGTGCACTGTCCAAATTTTAGCACGTTTTTGACCGATGTCCGGGGATTGTCTAATTTTCTTCATTTCATCGTAAAGAGTTGCGGCAACTGCCCGCGCCTTCTGTTAAAAGCATTCCGTCGCTCAATGGCGATTTCCGTCGAAACGTGAAACCCCGTCCGAAACTTCCCGAAGCCATTCCCTTTCAGCGTGGCAAAGCCGCCCCGCGTCCCGTGGTCGCCTCTGCGTTCTCGGTCGAATGGATCTCCACTACGATCTGGGCTGGCCTGAGCGCAGAAGGAACGGACGCCCATCGCTTGGCTTCCGGTCCCGACCTGTGGCTGGAGCGGTTCGGTCCGGATCTCCTCCTCTCCTATCAGTATGAGTCGGGACGGGATGCGTTCCTGGCGGAGATCGAGCGGCGGTGTTCCCATTACTCCTATCGCCCGCGAAGGATTTTTGGCAAGTACCTCCCGCACCAAGCCTCCGAGCGTTCCGCTCCGCTCCTCCTCCGGGGGGAGGGGGAGGGCGCGCTGGAAACCGAGGTGAGCGAAGCCGGAGTGCGCTTCGGACTCGATTTTGCCGCTGGCTACTCCGCCGGTCTGTTCATCGATCAACGCGCCAATCGCGCCCGCTTGCGTGGGGCCAAGCCCAGGCGCCTGCTCAACACCTTCGCCTATACCTGCTCGTTTTCCGTGGTCGCCGCCCTGGCCGGTGCGGAAACCGTCAGCATCGATCTCTCCCGCCGGTCCCTCACCCGCGGAGAGGAAAACTTTCGCCGCAACGGGATCGACCCTCAGTCGGGGCATCGCTTTTTGGCCGACGATGTCCTGGCCGTCCTGCCGCGACTGGCTCGACGCGGCGAAAAATTCGATGCCATTGTCCTCGATCCCCCGACCTTCTCCCGCAATCAGTCCGGCGCGGCGTTTCAGGTGCAGCGGGATTTCGACCGCCTCGTCGCCCTCGCGCTCGATCTGGCCGCGCCGGGAGCCAGCCTACTTCTGTCGGTGAACCACTCCGCCATGAAAATCGCCGACCTTGAGCGGGCCGCCCGGGGGGCGCTGCGGATTGTCGGGCGCTCCGGCAGGTTCGTCCCGGGTTCACCCCTCGGCGATTTCCCGCCCGGTCACGGGGCCCGGACCGTCTGGCTGGAAGTCAAGTAAAGCAAGTCCGCAAGTCCAAGCCCCGGAGCAAAGATAATGCCCCTTGGTATCGTCGATTTCGGACCTGACGATGGAACCGTGAACTCTTATGTCAGGGCTGGCCGGGCAGTTTTTTCTTGGCGTTCGCCGCCGCTGCGGCAGCGGCAGCTTGGGACGCTGCCTGCGCGTGAGCTTGGGCGGCGGCTTGCTGGGCACGGGCTTGCTGAGCGGCCTGGGCCGAGGCCTGTTGTGCTCGAGCCTGTTCGGCGGCTTGTTGGGCACGGGCTTGCTGAGCGGCCTGATCCGCTGCCTGCGTGCGAGCCTGTTCGGCGGCTTGTTGGGCACGGGCCTGTTGAGCGGCCTGATCCGCTGTCTGCGTGCGAGCCTGTTCGGCGGCTTGCTGGGCACGCTCCTGTTGAGCGGCCT